>JAHWKJ010000046.1 GCA_019347905.1 Planctomycetota bacterium | reverse complement strand
TGGGACGCGGCTAAACGTTTGACGCCTCTGGAGATCCTCCCATGCACGTCGCCATCACTTACTGCGCGCAGTGAAACTATCGCCCCCAGGCCGCCAGTCTGGCGGATGCGATTCGCGAGAAGACTCGTTACGACGTCGAGTTGATCGAGGGCGGCGGTGGAATCTTCGACGTGGAGGTGGAAGGCCGCCGCGTCTATTCCAAGCACGACACCGGCCGCTTTCCCACTCACGAAGAGGTCCTGAGCGAGCTGCCGAGCGAGTAACGTGACGGGTCCGATGATCTCCGCCGCTGACACGATTCGACAGACATCGCGGGAACTCAAATCCGCCGCCCGCGGGATTGGTTTCGATCTCGTCGGTGTCGCCCCGGCCGTCACGCCCAACGGGTTTCATGCCTTTCTCGACTGGCTCGGGCGAGGCTATGACGGCGAGATGGGGTACCTCGCGCGGCGCAGAGATGCTTACGAGCACCCGGACGGAGTCCTCGACGGCGTCCGCAGCGTTGTCATGCTCGCGGTGAACTATCGCAGCGCCGACCCGCCGCGGGTTTCAGCGAACACAGGCCGCGTCTCGCGCTATGCCTGGGGCGAGGTGGACTATCACGACATGCTGCGCGACAAGCTCCAGCGACTGGGCGACGTTCTGCATGAGCAGCACCCCGGCTGCCGCACGCGAGGGATTGTCGATACGGCCCCGCTGCTGGAGCGGGATTTCGCACGGCTGGCCGGGCTGGGCTGGTTCGGCAAAAACACGATGCTGCTCAACAAGCGGGCGGGAAGCTGGTTGTTTCTGGCGGCGCTCTTGACGGACGTGGAGCTCGAACCGGACGAACCGCACGAGACGAACCACTGCGGCACGTGCACGCGATGTCTCGATGCGTGTCCGACGGATGCGTTTCCCGAGCCTTACGTGCTGGATGCCCGCCGCTGCATTTCGTACCTGACGATCGAACTCCGCTCGCCGATTCCGGCAGAGTTGCGCGCGGGCGTGGGGGAGTGGCTCTTCGGCTGCGATGTCTGCCAGGATGTCTGTCCGTGGAACCGCAAGGCGCCGCGCACGGCGGATCCGGCGTTCGGGCCGCGAGCTGAGCTGTATCCGGCTGAGGCGATCGAGTTTCTCGGTCTGACTGAGCAAGCATTCCAGGATCGCTATGGCTCGACGGCACTGGCGCGTCCCGGCCGAACGGGTATGGCCCGCAATGCAGCGATTGTGCTGGGAAACTGCGGAGACGAGCGTGCGGTGCCGGCGCTCGTCGCAGCGCTCGACGGCGAGGACGCGATCGTCCGCGGAGCGGCGGCTTGGGCGCTCGGACGGATCGGCGGCGATGAGGCGAAGTTGGCGCTGGAGCGACGGCTCGTCCAGGAGATCGACGAAACGGTGAAGAACGAACTGGTGGCCGCACTGGACGGCGTCAGTAGCGCGGGCTGACCAGCCAGTCGCACAGCGCGCGTTCGGTCTTCAAGTGGCGTAGTGATCGACGACAGCGCACAATCAGGCCAATTGCCGACGCGCGCGACGGCCCTTCAGGAGAAGTCGATGCCCGAGGTCATTCAGCTCGCAGTGCACGGCGCCGCCGGCCGTATGGGGCGGCGGATTGTAGCGCTGGCGCACGAGGACAGTTCATTCCGCGTGGCGGCGGCCATCGACGCGCCGGAGTGTCCGCAATTCGGTCGCGATGCCGGAGAAGTTGCCGGCGCGGGCACGATCGGTGTGCCGATCACTGGCGAGCTGGTCGACCGCGTCGATGTGGTGATTGACTTCTCGACGCCCACGGCCGCCGTGCGCATTGCAGAGACCTGCGGACAGCGCACGATTCCGCTGGTCGCGTGCACGACCGGTCTTTCGCCCGACGAGCGCGACGCCGTGCTCAGCGCTTCGCAGACGACGGCCGTCGTCGTGTCGCCCAGCATGAGTCTGGCCGTCAACCTGGCGATGAAGCTCGTCCGCGACGCCGCACGCGTCTTGCGCAACCTCTCCGGCGGCGTCGACGTCGAGATCGTCGAGCGGCACCACCGGTTCAAAGAAGACGCTCCCAGCGGCACGGCGCTGCGGTTTGGTGAAATCATCGCCGAAGAAATGGGCCAGACCAGCCACGTCCACGGACGGCATGGCCGGCCCGGCGCGCGCCCGCGGCAGGAGATCGGCTATCACGCCTTGCGCACTGGCGACAACGTGGGCGAGCATACCATCGTGTTCGGCATGCTGGGCGAGACGCTCGAAATCCTCGTCCGCGGCCACACTCGCGACAGCTACGCCTTTGGGGCGCTCGCCGCGGCGCGGTTTCTCGTGTCGGCCGGCCCCGGTCTGTACTCAATGGCCGACGTGCTGGGGTTGTAAGGCCGTACAACCGGCACAACCGTAAGAATCCTCAAGTTCGACGCATTCGCCGGCCGATGTTGCTCCCGGGCGGTGTGTTCGCGGCCATGGGATGTCGCGCGCCAGATCGCCGCCGTCACGACAGCTGCGCCTTGCCGTGGGCAGGCTGAAGCCGGCAGGAGACCTCATGAGCTTGCGGCCGAGACTTGCGCGCTGGGGCCGATCGGCGGTCGCGCCGGCGCGGGTTCTGTCACGTCTGATCGCCCGGCGGCCCTGGCTTTCCGGGACTGCCGCGCTTCTGGTCGTCGTGCTGTGCGCGTTCGCCGGCTTTGGATTGGCGCGATGGGACGATGTGGATGTGGGCGACCCGCAGGCCCTGCTGGACGTGGAGATCCTGAATCAGCGCACCGCCCCGGCCGATACGCCACGCCTGGAGCCGGCGGATCGGCCCCCGTCTGCGGCGGCTTCGCAGCCTGCGGCGACAGGCGTCGTCCGCACGGCGTCTGTTTTGGAACCCGCATATCGCCTTTTGCCGGCCGAGCGTGGCCCAGCGATGCTGACGCCGCATCCGTTGTCATCACCGCCGGATGTTGCCCATGACGCAGAGTTTGCGGATGTGCGGGGCGCGTGGCTGACCGGCACCATTGAAGAGACGCCCGGCTATCACCGCCTGCAGAGTGCCCACAACGAAGACGACGGACCGTTTCGACGCCAGTGAACGGAGATCATCTGCATGTACGAAGCCCACTGGGGATTGGAGCGTCCGCCGTTCCAGAACAAGCACGACGCCGAGTTCTTCTACCCCGGCAGCACGCACCAGGCATCGCTCTTGAAGCTGCGCTACGCGATCGACAAGAGACTCGGAGCGGGCCTGCTCTCCGGCGGCGTCGGCTACGGGAAAACCTTTCTCGTCCATGTGCTGTGCCGCGAACTGGGCGAGTCGTTCGCGCCGATCGTGCAGGTGCTCTACCCGCAGCTTGCGCCGGCAGAGCTTTTGCGCCACATCGCCGTGGAACTCGGCGCCGCCGAGTGCGAACTGCTGACGATCGAGGACGATCTCGGAGCGTCGCCGGCGCGGCAGACTGCCGGCCGCGGCGTCGATCGCGTCGTGCGGGCCATCGAGCGCGAACTGCGGCGTCACGCGGCCGAAGGACGACGTCCGCTGATCGTGGTCGATGACGCTCATCTGATCGAGGACCCGCGCGTCTTTCAGGCGCTGCATCTGATCCTCAACTTTCAGCAGCATGCGGGCGTGGAATTCACGCTGCTCGTGGTGGGCGAGCGGGCCGTGCTGGGACAGGTCGGGCGCATCCCGCAGCTCAACGAGCGGATCGGCATCACGGCGCTCCTGCGTCCGCTGGGGCGGGCCGAAACATCGGAGTACGTCGAGCATCGCCTGCACGCCGCCGGCGCGCAGCAGACGATCTTCCGGCCCGATGCGCTGGAAGCGCTGTTCGAACTCAGCGGCGGCGTTCCCCGCAAGATCAATCGCCTGTGCGACCTCGCCCTGCTCGTGGGCTATGCCGACGGGTTGAATTCGCTCTCGGCCGACGAAATTGAAGCCGTCGCGGACGAGCTGGTGGCCGTCGTGCATTGAAGAGAGGGGGCGACGGGGTGACGGGGTGACGGGGAGAACGCTGGCGCGACGCTCGTGCGCCCCTCAATGTGTCACCGACGTCACAAGCAGATCGCTTGTGCTATGGGCGACTTCTCACCCCGTCACCCCGTCACCCCGTCACCTTGCGGCCACCAGACGCGGAACACCGTGCGCCCCGGCTGCGATTCCGCCTCGATGCGGCCCCCGTGCGCATCGACAATCCGCCAGCACTTCGGCAGACCGAAGCCCAGTCCGCGGCCGGCCTGCCGGCCGGAATAGAATGGGTTGAAGAGCTGCCGGCGATCCGTCTCGCTGAGTCCGCGACCGTCGTCCTCGACGATCAGCCAGCCGCCAAGGCCATTCGGTTCGCTCGCCGTCGACGCCGCGAGGAGAATGCGTCCACCTGGAGTGGCCGCTTCGACCGCGTTCCGCACGAGGCACTCCACGACCACGCTTAACTGAGCGCGGTCCGCCAGGATGGGAACGGGGCCTGTCGCCTTTAGCGAAAGCGTGGCGCTCATCTCGGCCGCCCGTTCCGCGAGCGCGGGCAAGAGCGCCTGAAGGTGTGCGGCCAGATCGAGCGGTTCCGGCGCCGGCGCCGGCGGACGCGCGAACAGCATCGCATCGCCAATCATGTCGCGGATGCGGTACGCCTGCGCGGCGATCGCCGCCAAAGCGTGGCGGCGCTCGGGGTCGCGCTCGTCGCGCAGCAGCCGCTCCACGCGGCCGACGATCACGGCGACGGGATTGTTGATCTCGTGCCCGGCGCCGGCGGCAAACTCCGCCAGCGCTTCGAGCAGCTCGCGATTCGGCAGGCTCGGCCCGGTCGTGCCGTGGCTTGGCGGAACTCCAGCATTCAATGGGGTCAGACCCCTTCGCTCGACTAGTGCTTTGTCAACGCTAAGGTTGGATCAGCCGGCACGCGCTAGCGTCCGGTTAGCCGGCCAGAACCGGGGGCTAGCGCCCCGCGGCTGATTTCGCAAGCCAACTTTTTCGCCGTGACAAAGCACTAGCGCGCCGTCACCGGCTGGATGTCCAGCAGCTTACAGATGCGCTCCATCAACTCCTCGACCTCGAACGGCTTTTGCTTGAAGTCGTCGGCGCCGGCGGCCTTGAGCTCCTGCACCTTGTCCTGCTCGACCATCCCGCTGATGCAGATGATCTTCACATCGTCGAGGGTCGAGTCGCTCCGCACCCGCTGGCAGACCTCTTTGCCGTTGATGTCCGGCAGCATCACGTCGAGCACGATGATGTCCGGATGGTATTCCTTGACGAGCATGCCGGCGTCGAAGCCGTTGTTGGCCACCCGGATCTCGAACCGTCCGTCGGCCTCCAGGGCGTCGCGGATCAGTTCCACCAGATCCTCGTCGTCGTCGACAATGAGCGCCTTCCGCTTCCCGCTTTCGAGAGCATCCGTGGGGATGCCGTTGTCCTTCATAAACTTGTAGAGGACATCGCGAGGAATGCGGCGAAATCGCGAGCCGGGGACGCGAAACCCCTTGAGTTGGCCGGAGTCGAAGCAGCGGATGATGGTTTGCTGGCTGACGTTACAGATTTTGGCGGCTTCGCCCGTGGTGAAGACAGTCTTCATGGTCTCCTTCCATTCTGCGGATCGAAACACCCGTAGGAAGATGTGGCGGGTGTTTGATGCGGCTCCGCGGGGATCCATCCGCGCGGCTGTTGCCGAAATCCGCGTGCCGGCCCGGCGGTGAAAATCTTGCCAAGCTTAACACGCAATCCGATTGTATCTATTTTGCGGAATCGGTCAACAGGCGTTGCTTCTCCCCAATTTCCACATCACCGAAGTGCTTTTCCAAGCAGTGCTTACGTCGAAGCAGCACCGTGGGGGCGGTGTTCGCGGCGCTTAGCCGCCCTTTCAAGATGGCGAGAGTGCTCGCTGAGTCGGCGCCAGCCACCAATCCAAGTTGTCCGATGGGTGGCGCGCGGAAGCGGAAGGGGGGGCCGAGGCAAGGTAGGTCTGCTGCTGGCAGCGGCAATCGCAGCCTGTTCGCGTCGGCATGGCGTTCATTCTCCCTGTTCGTCAAGCTCTGAGAACAGTTCCTCGAGTGGCAGCACAAAGCCGGGCAGAACGGTTCCGCCGTCGAGAATGTCGGTTGCTGCCAGCTTGCTGCGGTGAGTTGGGGACGTGTAGGCGTCGACGGTTCGCTTCCGAGGGTCGATCAGCCAGACGAGTTCCACACCGGCATCGAAATACTCGCGAAGTTTGCGGCGCATTTCGGCTCGCGTGTTGCTCTTGCTGAGGATTTCGACTGCCAGATTAGGGGCGATCGGCGGGATGGCCACGTTCGGGACGCGCCGTCCAGGCAAACGATCCCACGAGATGAAGGCCACATCGGGAATGCGGACCAGTCCTGCCATTAAGCCCATCATGCCCGACTCGCCAGTGAGCAGGCCGATCTTGCGCGGCTTAACGAAGTTTCGCAGGATTGATCCCAATGCCAATGCCAGCATCGATTCCTCGTATCCCATGCCCTTCTCCACCAGCACACCATCGACCAGTTCGTACAGCCGCTTCTCGTGAGCGTGGATGGCCAGCACGTCTTTCTCCGTGGCTGTGCCGGGGACCGGCTTCAGCCGCACGCGATGGGGCGGAACGCCGCCGAGCCGCGCGAGCAACTCGCCAACGGTGTCGGGCGGGGCTGGGCGTTCGAGGGCGGTCGGCATGACGTTCATTCTCCCTGCTCGTCCAGCTCTGAGAACAGTTCCGCGAGCGGCAGCACAAAGCCGGGCAGCACAGTTCCGCCGTCGAGAACATCGTTTGCCGTCAGGATCTGACGCTGCCGGGGAGACGCGTAGACTTCGACGGTGCGCTTGCGTGGATCGATCAGCCATACGAGTTCGACGCCGGCGGCAAAGTATTCGCGAAGCTTGCGGCGCATTTCCGCCCGAGTGTTGCTCTTGCTGAGGATCTCGACGGCGAGGTTCGGTGGAATCGGCGGGATGGGCGCCTTCGGCACCCGACGCCCAGGGATCCGGTCCCATGAGATGAAGGTCGCGTCGGGAATGCGGACCAGTCCCGTCATCAGACGAATCATTCCCGACTCGCCGCTGACGAGACCAAGCTTACGCGGCCTCACAAAAGCTCTCAGGCACGAAATGACCGCCCCTGCCAGCATCGATTCCGCGTATCCCATACCCTTCTCCACCAGCACGCCGTCGACCAGTTCGTACAGCCGCTTCTCGCGAGCGTGGATGGCCAGCACGTCCTTCTCCGTGGCCGTGCCCGGAGCTGGATTCAGCCGCACACGGTGGGCCGGGACGCCGCCGAGCCGGGCGAGCAACTCGCCAACGGTGTCCGGCGGTGCAGGGATTTCGAGGGCGCTTGCCATGGTGCTTCCGAACGTCAAAGTGCGAACTGAGACGGCAGCGGGACTTCCACAGTATATCACGACAGCGGCTGCGCTTCGGTAGCGAGCGAAGTGAGGTGCCATCCGAGCATCGGCGGCCCTGCGGCGCGTGGCCATTTGCGGCCGCGATTGGTACAACGGTGGCCGCATCGTGTGTCGGCAACCCTCAACCCACGACCCTCAACCCTGATGCAATACGAAATCGCGGGCAATCCCGAGTACGGCCAGTTGAGCGTGCAGCTCGGTCCCGGCGAAACCTTCGTCGGCGAGGGCGGCTCGATGAGCTGGATGAGCGAGGGTATGGAGATGAACAGCCGCCTGCTGGGCGGCTTCTTCAAAGCCGTCATCCGGCGGCTGGTGGCGGGCGAATCGCTGTTCGTCGGCGAGTATTCGCACCCGCACGGCGGCAGCGTGACGTTCTCGCCCTCGCAGCCGGGCACCATCGTGCAGCGGACGCTCAAGGGCGACTCGTTCATCCTCACGAAGGGTTCGTTCCTCGGCTGCTCGCCGGGCGTCGAGCTCAAGACCAGATTTCACGGGATCAAGGCGATCTTCTCCGGCGAAGGGGCCTTCTTCATCGAGTGCTCCGGCGAGGGAGACGTGTTCTTCAATTCCTTCGGGGCCATCGTCGAGAAAGAGGTGCGCGGGTCGCTGATCGTCGACACCTCGCACGTCGTCGCCTGGGAGCCGACGCTGACCTATGCACTCAAAGGGATGGGCAGCATCAAGAGCACGCTGTTCTCCGGCGAAGGCCTGGTGCTGCACTTCACCGGCACGGGCCGCATCTATCTGCAAACGCGCACGATGACGAGCCTCGCCGGGTGGTTGACGTCGTTCGTGACCTAGTGCGGCTGCCCGAGCGGCTACAGGAGCTGTTCGACATGGATATTCAGATTCGCGACCGCGGCGCGTTCAGCTCTGCACTGGTGCGTCTGTTGCCGGGGGAGCAGTTCGTCTCCGAAGCCGGAGCGATGTTCCGCGCTTCGAGCAACATCGAAGTCGACGTCACGGCCCGCAGCCGGGGTAAAGGCGGCATCCTGGGCGGCCTCAAGCGGCTGCTGGCCGCGGAGAACTTCTTCTTCTCGACCTACGCGTGCAACGATGATCAGTCCGGCGAAGTCGGGCTCGCTCCGTCGCTCCAGGGGGAAGTCAAAATCATCGAGTGCGACGGTGAGCGGTCCTGGATTTGCGCCGGCGGGAGCTACCTCGGCTCGACGGCCGACTTGCAGGTGGATACGAAGTTCCAGGGCCTCAAGGGCATGTTCACCGGCGAGTCGATGTTCTTTATGAATGTCTCGGGCACCGGGCAGTTGCTGGTCAATGCCTTCGGGCGGATCAACGAGCTGGAAGTCGACGGCGGCCTCACCGTCGACACCGGCCATGTCGTCGCGTTCGAGGACACGCTCAGCTATCAACTGAGCAAGGCCGGCGGAAGCTGGATCCAGTCGTGGCTGGCCGGTGAAGGCATCGTGCTCAAGTTTTCTGGACGGGGCCGTATCTTCGTGCAGAGCCACAACGCCAGCGAGTTCGGCGGAGCGCTGGGCCCGCTGCTTCCACCGCGGAAATAGCCATGCAGTACGTCATCGAATGCCGTCCCAGCTACAGCCTGCTGGAAGTGCGTCTGGAACCGGGCGAGCAGATCGTCACGGAGTCCGGCGCCATGAGCTGGATGACCGACAACCTGAAGGTCCAGACCTCGACCCGCGGCGGTCTCTGGAAAGGGCTGAAGCGCAAGCTGCTCAGCGGCGAGAGCTTCTTTCAGAACACCTACGAGGCCGAGGGCGGCCCGGGCATTCTCGGGCTGGCGCCGGGCCAGGCGGGAGACATTCTGGTCTACGAGCTCGACGGCGAGCTGTTTCTCGAAAAGAACGCCTACCTCGCCTCGACGCCCGACATCCACTGCGATGCGAAGTTCGACGGCCTGCGGGGTCTGTTCAGCGAAGGGTTTTTCGTGCTGCGGGTGACGGGTGCGGGAACGTTGTTCTTTAATGCCTATGGGGACGTGGAAGAGATCGAAGTGGACGGCTCGTACATCGTCGACAACGGCCACGCCGTCGCGTGGGAGCCGACGCTCGAATACCGGATTACGAGAGCCCGGAAGATTCGCTCGTTTCTGTTTGCCGACCAGCTCCTGATGAACTTCAGCGGCCGGGGAAAGCTGTGGGTGCAGTCGCGCAGTCCCCGCACGCTGGCTAACTGGGTGCATCCGTTCCGGCCGCAGGGGTCGAAGTGAGGACCGGAAGGATCGAAAGTCAAAAGGGTCGAAGTCGGGGGCGACAGGACGGCTATTGAACTTTTTATCGCAGGCGTCGAGGCCTGGGAAGCCACGTTACGGCTGCGACTGGAGGACCGCACATCGTCGCAAGGTTGTACTTCACCCGCGATCCTGTTCCGACCGGACCTGGAAGTTTCGTATCATCGAAGGGAGACACAAGACCAAAGTTGCTCGAGGTCGGGACGTGTGAACCATGCAAATGCTCAAAAGAGTTCGCGTCGTAGGCTGGAAGTCGATCAAGAATCAAATTGTTGATCTGACGCCGTTGAACGTGGTAATCGGGGCCAACGGAGCCGGGAAGTCGAACCTGCTCTCTCTGGTCAAGCTCCTCAATGCCATGTTCGCCAATACACCCGGCTTTCGGAACTATGTGGCCCAGAGCGGGTACGCCGACAGCTTGCTTCACTATGGAACGAAGCAGACGCCGGTTGCGGAGTTGGAACTCACCTTCCGCACGGACATCGGGGAGACGACGTATCTCGCTCGTTGGGCGGCTGCTGCGGCCGGGACGCTTGTCTTCACCGAGGAGCGGGTTACCTTCCACCGATCCGGCTCGCCGCAACCGGTGGTCATGGACCTGGGCGCCGGTCATCCAGAGACGAACCTGCTGGCGTCGTCGGACGGCGGCAACCGAACATCCGAGGTCGCGCTCCGGTTGCTTCGGTCCTGCCGACTGTTTCACTTTCACGACACGTCGGAGAACGCCGCATCGCGGCAGCCATGCTACGTCAATGCCAATCGGTTTCTGTATCCCGATGCGGGCAACTTGGCGGCGATGCTGTACCTGTTTCGGCAACAGCATCCGACTGCGTACCGTCGAATCACCGCCACGGTTCGCCAGATGGTCCCTGAATTCGATGACTTCGTGCTTGAGCCTAGCAAGCTGAACGAGAAGCAGATTCTCTTGAACTGGACGCACAAGGGGCGTCCGTACGAGTTCGGCCCTCATCAGCTTTCGGACGGCTCGCTTCGGTTCATCGCCCTGGCCACCCTGCTCTTGCAACCGGACGACAAGCTGCCGCTGCTGATCGCACTCGACGAGCCGGAACTCGGTCTGCACCCCTCGGCCCTTGAGATTCTGGCGGGCATGGCGCGGGCTGCCAGCTTGCACTGCCAGCTACTCTTTGCCACGCAATCGTCCGTCTTTCTGGATCATTTCGAGCCGGAGAACGTGGTGGTCGTGAACACCAGGGCGGGCACCTCCGAGTTTCAGCGGCTCCAAGCCGAGAAGCTAAAGGCGTGGGTTGCCGACTACACGCTCGGTGAGATTTGGGAGAAGAACGTGGTCGGTGGAGGACCATACGGTTGAAGCGTCTCTACCTGACCGTGGAAGGGCAGACCGAAGCCGCCTTCGCAACCACCGTGCTCACGCCGCACCTGGCGAACTTTCTCGATGATGGTCGATCTGTACTCGCTCCCCAATGATTTCCCCGGCTATGCGGCAGGGATGGCGATGCCGACTGGACGGCAAAAGGCTGACGCCCTGCAGCAGTCGTTGGCGCAGGAGATGGCGGACGCCCGCTTCCTTCCCTACTTGCAGTGTCACGAGTTCGAGGCTTTGGTGCTGGTCGAACCTCCCCGCCTCTGCACCCTCTATGACGTTCCGAACGCCCAAATGCAGGCGTTATGTCGGGAGTGCGCCGCCTTCGCCACGGCGGAAGACATCAACCTCGGACAGCACTCGCATCCCAAATATCGGATCGAGCAGAGAATCCAGGATTACGACGAGAACGTGGCCGGGCCGCTCTTGGCTGAAGACATCGGGCTTGCGACCCTCCGGGTGCAATGCCCCCATTTCGGAGAATGGCTCACTCGACTTGAGCACTTGGATGCATGACTGCCGCTTCGACGGCGCAATTCTTGTTCCCACAATGAGAGAGCCTTTCGACGTACTCGCCGAAGGGCTTGTCTCAGTCGAGAGGGCCGCGATTGAACCGCGGCCGGCGAACTGCTGCTGACCTTTTCGACCTTCGACCCTTTCGCCCCGCGTCCTGTCGCAGAATCGATCCCCGAGATTCCGTCAGAACGACTCGAGGACCGCGAACACCGTCGCGGCGGTGTTCCACAGCGCGTGCAGACCCATCGCGATCAGCGCGGGCGCCAGCACGCTCAGCCGCGGCGTGTTGCCTCCGCCCAGCGCCTCTTTCATGCTGTCGGCTGTGATGCCGAAGCCGAAGATCGCGCTGCACGTGGTGTGCAGCAGCGTGCAGTACTTCCAGCGGAAGGCCGCCGTCTCGGGATCCACGCCGACGCCATAAATGTACCACAGGTTTTCGAGGGCGGCGAACGTCAGACCTGCGAGCGCACCCAGTACCGCGTTGAACAGCCGCGACGTGAAGACGGTGGGCCATTTCCACGCCAGCAGGTAAACGCCCATCGGCTTCAGCAGTTCCTCGACCCAGGGCGCAACGAGAATGGCCCCCAGACTGTAGCCCCACCAGCCCCGCTCCTGGATTTCGATGGTGTTGACCACCATCGCGGCCGGTGCGCTCAACACGCCTCCGGCCACCGCAACCAGCGGAGCCACCACGCCCAGCAGCACCGCCGTCGGGGAAACGATCGGCGGAGGTTCCTCGAAGCCAAAGCGATCGGACGACCAGTCGTCGTACGCCGGTCCCGTTTCGACCGGCGGAGGAGTCGCGGACGCGGGGAGGTCGAAGCCGACGCGCGGATTGTACTCTTCCTGCGGATCTTCGTGCTGCCCTGTCGGATTGCCTGGATCGGCCATATCGATCTTCTCCGGGCGCTGACGCTTGCGGCTCGCGTTCGTCCCGCGGATCATCGCAGCGCACCAGCCCGTCTTCAATCCGTGCCTCGATGCCGCAACGTCTCCGCGTGGCGATCGTGTTCGAGTACCCGACGCTCTCGGGCGGCGAGCGCTCGATGCTGGCCGTGCTGGATCGCGCGTCCGCAGAGATCGACGCGGTGGCACTCGCACCGGCGGCGGGGCCACTGGCCGCCGCGCTCGGGGACCGCGGCATTCAGCACCGGCCGCTGAAACTGCACGATGCAGCCGGGCGTCGGCTGCCGCTGGATGCAGCGTGTTCGGGTCTGCGGGAGACAATGGCCGAATGCGATTGCGATCTGGTGCACGCGAACAGCCTGGCGATGGGGCGGCTCGTCGGGCGAATTGCCGATGCGCTGGACGTGCCGACCGTGGCGCACCTGCGCGACATCATCGGCCTGAGCCGGGCGGCGACCCGCGACCTGAATGCCAATTCTCGCCTGATCGCCGTCAGCCGCGCCACCCGCGAGTTCCACTTGGCGCAGGGTCTCGCCGCCGATCGGGTGACCGTGCTGTACAATGGCGTCGACTGCGAACTGTTCCACCCAGGGCCGGTGTGCGGCCGACTGCGAGCGGAGCTGGGATTGCCCGACGAACCACTCCTGGTGCTCACCGTCGGCCAGATCGGGTTGCGCAAAGGGCAGGACGTGCTGGCGGAGGCCGCCGTCCTGATACGGGAACGGTTGCCGCAGGCGCATTACGTGCTTGTGGGCGAGCGGCTGTCGCGAAAGCCGGAGAGCGTCGCTTTTGAGCGAAGCGTGCAACAGCGCTTCGAGGCAGCCGGCATGGCCGATCGCCTGCACCGGCTGGGATCCCGTGACGACGTCGCCGTGCTGATGAACGAGGCGGACCTGCTCGTGCATGCGGCCCATCAGGAGCCGCTGGGCCGCGTGCTCTTGGAAGCAGCCGCCGCCGGCCTGCCGATCGTCGCCACGGATGTCGGCGGCACGCGCGAGATCCTCAGCAACGGTGTCTCGGCACGGCTGGTTCCGCCCGCGCGACCCGACCTGCTGGCGGCGGCGATCGTCGAGCTGGCGCACAGCGACGAGCTGCGCCGCAGCTTCGCCGACGCCGCCCGCGAACGCGTCGAGCGAGACTTCTCCATCGACGGTGCGGCACACCGGCTGGTGGAGCTTTGGCGAGTGGTGGCTGAGGTAAAGTAGCCAACCCGGTGGCCGGGGCTAAGGCCGCTTCGGCCGTGCCCCGGTCAGGGCGGACCGGCATGGTAGAAAGCATGAGGGCAAAAACATTGAGGGCAAAAAGATTGCTTCGCGGTCGCCACGCCGGCAGTGAAGCGGCCGGCACCCTTGTCGCGCGATGCGGCCTCCCTTGTCGGACATTTTTTTGCCCTCTATCTTTTTGCCCCTTAGGCCGGCCATCCAGGTCGCGCGCGGGCGGCCGTATAGTTTCAGCACTCCGCTGTCATCGCTTCGAGCTTGCCGCGAATTGACTCCGGAATGTCGATCGACTCCAGCGGCTGACCGGGCCGAATGACGCAGCACACGCTTTTCATCTCGCCGGTGGCGACTGCAGTCTCGCCGCGGCGGATATGGAAGCTGAAGGTGACCGACTTCTCTCCCAGCTTCGCGACGGCGACTTCAATCTCCAGCACGTCATCGTGCCGGGCGGGAGCATGAAAGCTGCACGACGCCGAGACGCGCGGCCAACTGAGCACCGTTCCGTCCGGGCGGCGCTCGTAAATGTCCATCCCCAGCGAACGCCGCAGCTCGTGCTCGGCCTGCTCCATATAGCGGTAGAAGTTGGCGAAGTGCGCGATGCCCGCCATATCGGTATCGCAGAACTCCACGCGGCGGACGGCGGTGAAGGGCATGGCGGGTGCCGGAAGGCAGTAGGCAGTAGGCAGTAGGCAGACAGCGGGCGGCAGACGGCGGTACTGAAGTCCACCGTCTTCCGCTGTGCTACGAATCGTCCGCAGCCGGTGCCGGTGGAATCAGCGGTTCGACTTCGGCATGACCAATCGTCTCGTGCTCCTCAAGCTCCGTGGGCGGCTGCGGGAGGAAGAAGCTGAGGATGAGATTCATGGCATAAACGCCACAGGCCACCGCCGCGGCTGTATACGCCGTCTTGGCAGGCCCGGAGCCCGGAAACAAATCCGTGGCGGCCAGCGTTGCCGTCACCCAGGCGAAGCTCGTTCCGATCATCCGTCCGCCGATGTTGGCGGCGAAACTCTCACCCGTCCCCCGCAAATGCAGCGGAAACACGCGCGGCAGGTAATTGCCCCAGAAGCTGAACTGGCCGACCGTCAACAGCCCCGCCAGAAACATGCCGATGTACGTCCACGTGAGGTCGTTGGTGGCCGCCCAGGCGAAGACGAGCGGCATCACGACCAGGCCCGGTATCAGGAAGATTCGGATCAGTCCGCGGCGGCTGACGATGATCACCGCCAGTACCGCCAGCAGGAAGCGGCCGCAGAGGCCTCCCACCTCCTGGACCTTCGTGACATTGGCGGCTGTGCCCTGCACCGTCTTGACGCGGGCCACCTTTTTCAGTCGCTCCTGCTCGGCTTCGGGCTTGGTCGCCGTCTCGGGGTCGTTCGCAACGGCCGCGACGCTCTCCTGCACCGACGCCTGCACCTGCGGCAGCCCCGGAATGATGTGCTGAATCTGCTGGATGGCTCCGAAGGCCGCCCCATAACTGCACGCAAACATCAGCGTTGTGATAAGCGTGGTGTAGCGCAGCCTGGGAGTGGTAAACAATTCGGCCAGGCTCGGCCGCTTCAGCGTTCCCGCGTCCTTCTTGGCTTTCCACACGGGCGACTCCGGCAGAAACGGCCGGATGATGATCAGCGGAATGGCGGGGATCAGGCCGCTCATCAATGTGTATCGCCACGGCGCGTGCTGGCTCGTCTCACCGATGGCGCCGAACGTGCCGATCAGAAACTCCGGCATCGCAATGGCCGGCAAATACTGCGCGTAAGACACGGCCAATCCATAAACGACGGCGACCAGCAGCCCTCCAACCGATGAAAACGCCTGCGTGTAACCCAGGACCTTTTCGCGCCGTCGCGGGTCGGGGAACAGTTCGGCGAGCCAGGCCACTGCGGCGACGAATTCAATGCAGACTCCGATGAACGTCGTGCATCGGAGCACCAGCAGCATCCAGATGCTGGTGCTGAACCCAGCTAGAAATGCCGAGACGGCATACAGCAGAATGCTGTACGTCAGCACGCGTCGCCGCCCCAACCGGTCGGTGAGGTAGCCGCCGAGCAGGCCGAACAGTCCCCCGGCGAACGCCGGAATATAGAACAGCCGCCCCACCCATGTCAGGAAGAGTTCGCGCGGCGGGCCGTCGGTCAGCGGATCAGCGCCGGGAACGAGTTCCTGAATCGCCGGCGGAAACACCAGCGGCGCCATCAACAGCTCGTAGATGTCGAATGCGAAGCCGATCGAGGCGATGGTGCAGATCAGCCATTGGACGCCCGTCAGGCCGGAACCCGATGGCCGCGCGGGGACGCTCGACATCGAAGCAAGCTCCACAGAGAAAGACGCAGGCGGGTTGTGGAATCCGCAGCAGGCAGGTTACTGGCAAGAAACCGGCCGCACACCCGCGCGGCCGGAGGGGGAGCGACCAGCCTAGCACGTCGGGCGGTGGCTTTCCAGTTGGGCATTCCGCGCTGCGTCGTTTGTCAGCCGGCGTCCGGCGGTGCGGTGTACCGACAGCGATTATGAATGAAACGTTCGTTTAGCCGCGACTCGGAGGCTTTGCGCAGAGGAGCGCGGCGTCAACTCGCGGTCGACGCGGAGCGCTCCTCTCCGAAGACTCCGAGTCGCGGCTAAACAGCTCATTTCACCCCACTCGCGGCACGGTCACGCCGTCGACTGCTCCACCTCCGGGTTCACCCAGCAGCACAGAGGTTCGCCCCTCAAGCCGGCGAGCAGATTGTCGGCGGCGATCTCCGCCATGCCGTTGCGGCTCTGGACGGTGGCACTGGCGATGTGCGGCACCACAATGCAGTTCGGCAGTTCCAGCAGCGGATCGCCGGGCGGGAGCGGCTCGGGGTCCGTCACGTCGAGACCGGCTGCGAAGATCTCGCCGCGGCGAAGCGCCTCCGCCAGATCGCGCTGAACGTGCAGCGGGCCGCGGGCCGTATTCACGAAGACGGCCGTGTTCTTCATGCGGCGGAAAGCGGCCGCATCGAACAGCCCGCTGGTGGAGTCATCCAGGTTCAGGTGCACCGAGACGAAATCCGCCTGGTCCAGCAGTGCCTCGAATTCGACCTGCTCCGCGCCCAGTTCCTGTTCCGCGGCTTCGTTCCGGTACTGGTCGAAGTAGAGGATGCGCATGTTCCAGCCGCCGCGCAGCCGCCGCGCGACCGTGCTGCCGATGCGGCCCAGGCCGACGATGCCGGCGGTCTTGTCGACGAGATCGACTCCGATGTGCCCCAGCGGCTGCCAAGTCTGCCATTGGCCGCCCATGACGAAGCGGTTGGCTTCGACAAGCCGGCGGCCCACGGCCAACAGCAGCGTGACGGCCATGTCCGCCGTCGCATCGGTCAGCACTCCCGGGGTATTGCCCACGCGAATGCCGCGGCGGGTGGCTTCCTGGATGTCGATATTGTTGAAGCCGACGGCATAGTTGCTGACGACTCGCAGAGCGTCTCCGGCCGCGTCCATCAACTCCGCATCAATGGTCTCGGTCAGCAGCGACAGGATTCCCTGGCAGCCGGCGGCGCGGGCGAGCAACTCGTCGCGAGGCGGCGGCAGATCCTCGCGCCAGACGTCGGCGTCGCACGTGGCCAGAATGCGGTCCAGCCCCGCGGCGGGAATTTCACGCGCGACGAACACGCGGGGTCGCTCGGCAGGCATGGCGGGTCTCCGTGGCGGCAGCGCCGCCATCTTACCGCAGGACGCCGTCGATTCGTATGCACCCCGCGAATTGCTCCCGCAGACGTGGGCGTAGCGTGGATTTCAATCCACGCGTTTGAGAGACTGGTTCGGCAGAAGCCGAATCACTTTCCTCCCGCGGAGCCGCCGGTGCTGGCCGGGCCGATCTTCAGACGCGAACTGCTGACGTCGCCGCGGCAGCTTCGGCACTATCTCGCCCGCTCCGGGTACGTCGCGCTCTTGTTCGTGCTGATGTACACGGTGATGCAGGTCACATTCGGCTGGCAGACGGTGCGTCTGCCGGGGGACGTCGCGCGGTACGCGGGGCTGGTCTTCCAGATCTTCGCCTTTCTGCAACTGACGCTGGCGCTCTTTTTCGCGCTGCTCTTCGCAGCCGGCAATGTGGCGCAGGAG
>JAHWKJ010000510.1 GCA_019347905.1 Planctomycetota bacterium | reverse complement strand
CTGCGAGATCGTCATGAAGAAGATGATGAGCAGGAACACGATGTCGATCATCGGCGTCATGTTCATCCGCGGGAGTTTATCGCGGTGTTTGTGGTTGAGGTTCATCGCTGATTCAAGGTGGCTTCAGGGAACAAGAGAATTGAACAGGAGCGAACGAAGGAAACGGAGAAAGACTTTGTCCAGCACGACTCGATCCGCAAACAGAACTTCGTTATCTCCGTTATCTCCTGTTCAACTCTGACTGCCGTGGTTCTATTCCGTCGGCGCTTCGGCACGTGCGGCCGGAGGAACCGCGGCGGCAGTCCGCGCGGCTGTGGCGGCGGATTGTTTGCCTCGCGGTTTGCCGGCGGCGGCGGTCGCGGGGCGGGCGGTCTGGCTCAACGGGGTGAGCATCTGCTCGACGTGGCTGCCGGTCTCGGCGATGATCGAGTCGATGCGGTTCCGGAAGAAGCTGTAGGCGATCATGCTGGGGATCGCGACGACCAGCCCCAGCAGCGTGGTGACGAGCGCCTTGCCGATGCCGCCGGCCAGTTCGTCGGGCGTGGCCGTCCCGCCGCTGACGGCGATTTCGTTGAAGGCCTCAATCATGCCCAGCACGGTGCCCGTCAGGCCCAGCATGGGGGCCACCGAACCGATCAGGCCGAGCCAGTCGGTCATGCGGTAGAGGCGGCCAGTCTCTTCCTCGCCCGCTTCTTCGACGGCGGCCCGGTACTCGATCGCTCCGAACTCGGAGTTGCGATAGCGCTCCAGCCCGGCGAGCACCACGTTGCCCAGCAGCGAGCGCTGTGGCTGCTCCTCGATGATGGCCGTCGCTTTCGCCACGTTTTTCTGCCGGAGCGCTTCGTCCAACCCCACGATGTGCGGCACCAACACGGGTTTTCGGATGCGGACCGCGTGCAGCACAATGAGGCCGGTCGCAACCAGCGACAAGAGGATCAAGAGCACCCCGATGACGCCGCCGTCCATCACGGTATCGAGCAGCGTCCGCCGCTTCGACTCGGCGGGACGCGCCTCGTCGTCGGCGGTGGCTGTCGGATTGTCGCCCTGAGCAGCGGCTTGTTCGACAGCGAATGCCGCGAAGACCAGGCAGAGAGCGGTGAGCGCGATGGGAAAGGCGCGGCACATCATCGGGCAGCTCATTTCGGTGGCTATGAAATCATCGGACGGGGGACGCCGGCGAAGGCGAGCGGCCGGCGACGCTCGCCCGCTTCTTCCGTTTCGAGCTCGTCGGGAACAGGTTCGCTCTTCTGGCCGAAGCGCACGAGGACGCGGTGCTGGACATCGGCCGGCAGGCGAGCGAACGCGTCTTCGGTCTCAAAGCGGCCGCCTTCCAGCCGGGCGACCGGCACGCCGTCCATCAGGGCAATGCGATTGGCGGTCGTCGCTGGGACGCGGGCGTGGCGGGTGATGACGCCGACCAGGTTCAGCGGGTCGGCCGCCGAGAGCACGAGCAGTTCGTGGGCTGGCGGCTCGTCGCGGAGCCGCCGCAATTCGGCAACGGCTTCGCTGGAGGCGAACTGCTCGCCGCCGACACCGGCGATGAAGCGTCCGCCGCGGATTTCGCCGCGGGCTTCGAGCCGGCGGTAGACGCGGACGAGTTCGTACCACGGCGGCGCGCCGGCTTCTTTCACGAGCAGGTCGCGATAGACGACGCCCCAGCGGCGGAGGAGCTGCCAGGCCCAGAACTCGACGCGGTGGTCATCATCCTCAAGCCCACGGGTTGCAACCCGTGGGCTTCCGCTCGTCTTTGCGATCGACCAGCGGCCGGTGCCGGCGCTTGCATTGCGCTTGCGCACCAAGCCGATGCCGGGGCGGCGCCGGCGCTGCTTGTGCTCTGAGCCTTCGCGCTTGGCCGCGATCAGCCGCCGCAGGCCTGCAAAGCCGTCGGCGGTCACCAGGCCGCGCGAGACGAGTTCGCCCAGCGCGTCATCGAGGTGGGCCGGCAGCATGCGCGTTTCGGCCAGGAGATCGGCGGCGAAGAGGGGGCCACGCTCGTGGAGGAGTTCGAGGACTTGTTGGGCGGGGGTGCTCAGGGACTCTGATGTTGCATTGGCGACCCCCCCCGGCCCCCCCTTCGTAAGGGGGGGAGCGGGAAGCCAGGCAGAGTCGGTGCGCAGGAAGAGCGAGACCGGCACGACGCGCGTCAGCGAGGCCATCGGGCGGCTGCGGGAGGGATCGCGCGGCCGGGGATACAGCCGCGCCCAGCCCACTTCGCCGTTCAGGCACAACTCGTCGAGCCACGCGGCGTCGTAGTTCTCCAGCCGTGCCGGAAGCACGTCGCGCTCCCAGGCGATCGCCGGCAGATCCAGCCCTTGCAACATCGCAAGACACTCGAACAAGCCCGACGAACCGCGGCGCCGCGTCTCGGCCGCCACGCCGTGCAGACGGGCGAGGAAGCGGATGTAAACATCGACGCTCACCGGCTCGATCTGCCGCCGCAGGCCGGCGAGCGTCAGCCGGTGGATGCGTGCCAGCAGTCGGCGGTGGCACCACTCGGGGGAGGGTTGAGTGTTGAGTGTTGAGGGTTGAGGGTCGGAGGGGGTGAAGCGGCCGCGGAGCACCGCGCCTTCGCCTTCGAGAGCCTCGAGAGCGGCGTCGGCCTGCGCCGGCGTGATCGCCAGACGTCGTGCCACATCATTGGCAGTCGTCGGGCCGCAGATTTCCAAAAGGCCGCCCACGAGGGCGGTGCGCGCCTCGGCCGACGGCCACTCGCGGCGGCAACTCTCGGGGACCGTGAGCGTCGGGGACGGATGGGCTTCTGGGAACACGGCCTGTGCCGCGGGCCAGCGCTCGGCCGCGACCCATGCGGCGCGGCCGTCCGGCAGCATGAGTTCCGCGGCCCGGCCGGCGTCTCGCAACTCGCCGAACAGCCTCCGGCCTTCGCTGATTGCTGAAGGACCGTCGCCGTCGATGTCGAAGCCATCCAGCTCATCGAGCGGCAGCACAATGCGGCTCAGGAGCACGTCGTGCAGTTCGTCGGCGGAGCGCACGAGCGGTCTCGCTTCGCGGCGGACTTGCGCGATGGCCTCCGGATCCAGCCGCCCCAGGTCGCGCACGTCGTCCACAGACAGCGTTCGCCGCACGGACACCGCCCGCGTCCGCTGCTCCTGGATTTCGCCGCCGTCGAGGAATGCGTAGGGCATCGCATTCAGGATTTCGTAACAGAAGGGCGACGGCTCGCGCGTGTCGCGGGCGACGAGTGCGATCTCGCCGCGCTCGATCTGCCCCAGCACGTCGTCGAAGCCGGTGAGGTCGACGTATTCGCTGAGGCAGTCGTCCATCGTCTGCCGCACGAGCGGATGGTCGGGAATGTCGATATCGCCGGTGTGCTCTTCCTGGCAGCCGGTCAGCCGCGGGAAGACGGCCGAGAGGAGATCGTCGGAGCGGAAGCGCTGCAGCGGCGGCGGCACCTTCTGCCCGCCGCGGCGGCGCTGGACGAGCAGCGCCCGCGTGACGTTCCACCGCCAGCGGATGGGAAAGACCGGCGCGGCCAGCAGGGCCTGCTCCAGCGTCGGCCGGGCATTCGCCCGCGTGACCATCGCGAACAGGCTCTCCAGCGGAAAGCTGTGCTGCGGTCCGATCGAGAGAATGAAGCCGTCATCATCCGCAGAGGCCTGCAGCTCGAAGTCGAACGAGCGGCAGAATCGCTTCCGCAGCGCCAGCGCCCACGCCCGCGTGATCCCGGAGCCGAGTGGTGCGTGGACGACGACCTGCATGCCGCCGGTCTCGTCGAAGAAGCGTTCGAAGACGATCCGCCGCTGGGTGGGCAAGAGGCCAATGGCGGCCTTCTGGGCCGAGAAGTACTCGACGATCTGGCGGGCGGCTTCCGGCGCGCAGGAGGTTTCGGCGGCGAGCCAGTCGGCGGCCGTTCGCGGTACGGTGTACGAGGTACGCGGTGCTGTGTCCGGCGTACGAGGTACGACGTTGTTCGTCGGGATGTCGACCGGCGGCGGCGCGGCAGAGCGCTCCCCTGCCGGGTCGCGGCTAAACGAGTCTGCGATCCTCGCTTCCAGATCTTCGCGCAGCCGCGAGACTTCTTCGGACAGCTCGAACGTGCGGCCGGGGGCTTCGCCGCGCCAGAAGGGGATGGTGGGGGGCGCGCCGTGGGCGTCGACGACGGTCACGTCGCCGCCGCGGACGTGGACGATCCGCCACGACGTATTACCCAGGAGGAAGATGTCGCCACGGTTGCTTTCGATGGAAAAGTCTTCGTCGAGCGTTCCGACGACCGTGCGCTCCGGCTCGGCGACGACGCGGTACGAGAAGACTTCCGGGATGGCGCCGGCGTTGGACGTAGCGACGATGCGCGCGCCCTTACGCGCCCGCAGCCGGCCGTTCACGCGATCGTAATGCAGCCACGCCCGGCGTCGTCCACCGCCGGAACCCGGAATGCCTCCGGCAAGGAGGTCGAGCATGCGGTCGAAGTCGTCGCGCGACAGGTTCCGGTACGGCCACGCACGGCGAACGAGCGCGAACAACTCATCGGCCGTCGTCTCGCGGGCGGCCAGCTCTGCGACGATCTGCTGGGCCAGCACGTCCAGCGGGGCTTCGGGAATCGGGATGGCGTCCAGCCGCCCGGCGCGCACGGCCCGCACGAGCGCCATGGCTTCGGCCAGCTCGTCACGGGTGAGGGCGAACAGCCTGCCCTTG
>JAHWKJ010000509.1 GCA_019347905.1 Planctomycetota bacterium | reverse complement strand
CGCAGTTCGTCGACCGCGTGGGCAGCATGCTGGTGCGAAGCTCGTTCCGGCCGTTCTACCGGCTGGTGCTGTTCGGCGGGCTGTTCCTGATGACGCAGCTTGCCATCGAGCTGACGCGCTCCAGCCTCTTGAACCCGGTGCAGCAATTCCTCAATCGCTTCGTCGGCCCCACTGTGATGGTGCTGGGGACGATCTGCTTTTTCATTCTCGTGCTGGGCTGGTGGCTGAAACGGATCGCCCGCGAGGCGACGGAGTTCTACGAACGCTCCGTCGAGGCGCAGTTCCTGTCGCTGACGGAGATCGTCCGCGGCCGCCACCTCCGCCGCGATGCACAGATCGTGTTCGACCGCGTCATCCGGCCCGAATGGGAGTTGACCGGCTCGCGCGACGGACAGGCGCTGACGGAGAAGGCGAGCCGCTTCTACAACTGCGTGCGGCAGTCGCTGGTGGAGGCGGCCTCGGCGGACGAGGACGGCGCGTGGCTTCGCGGCGTCGAAACCACGCTGCTGTTGTATCGCGACTGGCTCGACGGCGGCATTCTCACCGACAACGACACCCGCACCACCAGCCAGCTTCTGGGCAGTCCCGCCGTCCGGCAGTTTCTCGGCAACTCGCGGCGGATCGACCGCCGGCAGATCAAGAGCCTGCAGACGCTGGACCTCGTGCGGCAGAAGTCGCTGTTCGGCGGACCTTACCTGTGGTTCAACTTCATTGCGCGGTCGGTGGCGCACTCGGTCGCCAACCTGCTGGTCGATTACAACCAGTACGTGATCCCGCTCGACGAGTTGCCGCATGTGTCGAGCGACGTCCGCACGGCCTACGACCGCTGGCTGGCCGAAGGCGACGGCACCGCCGCCGAACCGGCCGACGACCTGGCGCTGGGCGTGGCCGAACGCGACTACATCACCACCGCCTTCACGGCCCTGCACTTTCTCGACTTCGATGAGGCGCGCGACCGGCAGGTCGAGCTGCGCTTCGGCCCGCGGGTGCTGAAGCGGCTGCGCATCGACCGCAGCCTGATGATCCGCCGCATCTTCGGTACGTACCCCATGCACGACCGGCCGAAGGAGCAGCGCGTCGTGAATCTCTACGCACTGTATCGCAACTGGATTGCGGGCGGTCGGGCGTTCCTGTTGCCGTTGTACGCGTTCCTGGCGGGCTGGAAGTTCCTGTGGACGCTGCTGGTGTGGGTGTGGCGTGCGGTGCAGCAGATTCGGCGGCCGGAGCTGCGGGCCTCGAACCGCGACGCCGCGCGAGCCCATTTCTTCGCGGCCGTGCGCAAGATCGGCCGCGTGCGGGGACCGATCGTATTTGCCAGCATGCGCCTGCGGATGATGCTCGACCCCGAATACCTCGGCCTCACGCTGCCCACGCTATCTCCCCCCCTTCCCAAGGGGGAGCCAGGGGGGATCACGTCTTCTCCCCCCCTTCCTAAGGGGGGGCCAGGGGGGGTCGCGGGCTTCTCGACGCCCACAACCGACCTCGAAAGCGATCTCGCCTTTCTCGACCCGCCGCCCGATTTCCTCGACGAAGTCGAACGCGAGCGGAACCGCGCCGCCGGCGACATGCGGCGCCTCGAAGAAGCACTGGAGCAGGGCCTGCTGCGGCAGGCGGCCGAGGAACGCGGCCTCGCTCCCGATGCGCTTTCGACGCCCGAGCACATCCGCGCGGCGGCCGTCGTGTGGCTCGGCGATTACCGTGGCGTGCGAAGTCATTTAGCGGCCGAGGCCGTGCTTGCGGAGGTCAGCCGCCGCGCCGCCGGTCAGCCGCTGCTTCCCGGTCGCTGGCTTCCCCGTCCGCGGCTCAAGCGGAGCTTCCGGCGGTGGTGGGCCGCCAATGGTTTCGGCGAGAAAGCCGCTGCGAAAGCCGCCTGGCGGGCCGTGCTGAACAACGTGGGCGGCTCGCGAACCGCGCTCGTTGCACTCGACCGCCACGGAACCAATGTCGCCGACGTCGGCCGGCAGATGCTGGGCGAGATCCTGCTGCATCCCGGCCGGATTACGGAACAGCTCGTCACGCTGCGCGCGATCCAGACGCTGGCGGTGCTCGACGTGCTCAATTATCGCGAGCACATCTACCACCTTGGCCGCTACGCCGACATGGGCGACGAACCCGGCGAATTGCTCACGTGGGCCACGGCCGGTTGTCGCTCTGCGGCGCAGGCGATAGGATTCGCTCCAGATCCAGCGGCCGCGCCTTCCCATGGCGCGGCTTGATCCATCCGGCAGGGAGGACGATAGATGCCAGTGTTCCAGGGCAAGAGCGGCCTCGTCTTCGGGATTGCCAACGAGCGCTCGATCGCATGGGCGATCACGGAGCAGCTTGCCGCCGAAGGCGCCGACATCGGCTTCACGCACCTGCCCGACAAGGACCCGGAGCGTCCCAAGGCCGAGAAGCGGCTGCGCAAGCTCGTCGAGCCGCTGGGGGCGAAACTGGTCATGCCCTGCGACGTGCAGCGGGACGAGGATCTGGATGCGGTGTTCTCCGCCGCCCGCGAGACGTACGGCCGGCTCGACTTCGTCCTGCATTCGATCGCCTACGCGCCGCTGGATGACTTGCAGGGGCCGGTGTACGCGTGCAGCCGCGCCGGGTTTCAATTGTCGATGGAGATCAGCGCTTACAGCCTCATCGCCCTGGCCGGACGGGCCCGCGCAATGATGAACCCGGGCGGCAGCATTCTGGCCATGACGTACCTGGGCGGCGAGACCGTCGTTCCCGGCTACAACATCATGGGCGTGTGCAAGGCGGCGCTGGAGAGCGCGGTCAAGTACCTCGCGCACGAACTGGGACCGGAGGGATTCCGCGTCAACGCCGTCTCAGCCGGGCCGCTCAAGACGCTGGCGGCCTCGGCGGTGGGTGACTTCTCGAAGATGATGAAACTCTACGAGAGCTTCTCGCCCCTGCGGCGCAACGTGACGCCGGAAGAGGTCGGGCGCGCGGGAATGTACCTGTTGTCGGACGCGGCCGCCGCCATCACGGGCGAGGTGCTGCACGTGGATTGCGGCTATCACGTGATGGGCGCTCCGCCGCTGGAAGCTCAGGCGGAGTGAGCCGTGCCCGCCGACTCGCCTGCCGACTCCACGCGGGTCGGCATCGCCGTGGTGGAGCACGCCGGACGGTTCCTGGTCGGCGTGCGCGGCAGCGAGGGGCCGCTGGCGGGCCTCTACGAATTCCCCGGCGGGAAGTGCCGCGACAGTGAAGACACCGCCTCGTGTGCGATGCGCGAGTGCCTCGAAGAGACGGGGCTGGAGGTCGTCGCCCGACGGCGGCTCATGGCCCGGACTTTCGATTATCCGCACGGTCGCGTGGAGCTGGAGTTCTGGCTCTGCCAGCCGCGCGACCCGGCAGATGTTTCGCAAGCGCATCGCGGGTTCCGCTGGAGCGTACTGGAGGAACTCCCGCGGCTGAGTTTTCCGGAAGCGAACGCACCGGTGATCGAGCTGCTCTGTTCGGGACGGGACGGCGGCGCCATAATCGACGCGGAAGACATCGACCACCGGCGAGGAGCGATTCCCGTGGATGCCAACGAACCCATCGTCGTCTGCACGCTGCGCGACGCCGCTCAGGCCGAAGTGATCCGCAACGCCCTCGAGGCCGAGGGCATCGAATGCGCCGTGGAAGGCGCGCGTCAGGCGGCGCTGACCGGCGCCGTCGACGTGCGTCTGCTGGTCCCGGCCCACGACGCGGAACGAGCCCGCGCCTTCATCGCCGCCCACGAGGCGAGCCCCGGCGGCCGCGACGAGGAGGAGTAGCGGGCCGTTTTCCTCCGAGGCCACACACTCACAACGACTCCCGCGCCGCCAGCACAGATGACGGCTGAGCGACTCTTGAGGAAGACCGCGCCCCCCAGGCGTTCAATCCGGGAACTTCTCCAGCAGAGCTTTGAATTCGCCTGCCGGCACCCGTTCGCTCAGAGACGTCCGATAAGTGTCGGACTCGCTGTGGTGCGTCGAGAATTCAATGACTTCGCTGTCGGTCAACCCGGTAAAGCGATGCACGAGGCCCGCGGGGATGTGCTGCTTCTGGCCGGGTGCGAGCACGCGAACCTCGTTGCCGAACTCGAGCAGAACTCGCCCCGAAATGACGTAGAAGGTTTCGTCTTTGACCTGATGGTGATGCATACTGCAGCGGAATCCGCGGCGCAGAACCAGCTTCTTGCCGCAGTATTCGCGGTTGACGACCCAGTGTTCCTCGCCCCACACTTTCGGATGGATCGGAATCGAGCTCTCGTCCATCACACCTCCTCTCGAACCGCTAATCGCCGCACGGCCCACAACCCCACATTCCCTTCCGGCCATAAACAAGACGCTGCTCAGCGCGTGCGTCGCGAGATCGAGATGCCCGGCGCCGAGATGATGCCGCCCATCTACGCAGTCGGTGATCGCGCGGCGAGCTTTGCGGCGCCGAGGGCCACGAGGGCGCATGCGCGGCGGCCGGGCGTCAACTGAAACTCCACTGCGTCCAGAAGGGTCTCGTCGGTTCGGCCCAGCAATTCCTCAACTGAGTGTCCTTCGGCCAGCTCACAGAGGATGGACGCGAACGTCTGGCTGACGAGGCAGCCGGCGCCCTCGAACATCGCTGACTCGACTCGGCCGTCCTCGACGACACGCAGCCGCACGACGACCCAATCGCCGCATTGTGCGTTTGAGGCCCGACCG
>JAHWKJ010000508.1 GCA_019347905.1 Planctomycetota bacterium | reverse complement strand
AGGATGACCAGCAGCTCGACCTGCCGCTCCTCATCGCCGCTACGGATGTCGTCGACCAGTGCGCGCAGGCTCTCGACGTGATCGACCGGCTGGGCGGCCAGCGGCTGGATGTACTGCACCGGCTTGTCTTCGCCCACACTGTCGAGCGCGTGGTTCATCGCGTGCGCGAGGGCATGGACCAGCGGCGGCTGAGCCTCGCCGGCGACCACCAGGCACGCGCCGCGATGTTCCACGAGATCCTTCCCCGGCTCGTCGATCCACTTGCGCGTGATCTCGGTCGGCAGCGACGCCGGTGCGACCCCATCGCCGCCGACACCCACCACCGATGCCAGCGCCCGCGCATACGTCGCCACGAGTTCGGGCCGCAGCGGCAGGCGGTGGTCGGCCTTCGCACCCGTAGTCGTCATGCTGCTTTCGACGACGTACAGACGGTTCATCAACTCCGTCTCGGGCTGCTCGATGCCGCGGCGGCGGCGCTCCATGAAACTGTGCGCGTCGCGGAGCCGCCCGTGCAGCGTATCGAGGAGTTCGTGATCGAGCGAGACGATTCGCGCCGCACGTTCGACGTGGTAGAGCGGCTGCACGTCGCGGCCGAAGGCGAGGATCGCGCCGGCGCGGGCGTTGTCCCGATTGATCGGCTCGTACTGGTGCCAGCGTGCGTTGGGGTATGCGGCCAGCAGCTCGTCCATCTGGGCGGAGAGCGTCGGCGAAATGACCGGCGGGCTGAGAATCCGCAGGCCCCGGCCGCCGTTCTCCTCGAAGGCCTCCATCCGCGCTCTGGCCCAGGTCACGAACCGCCCCCACGGCACGATGGCCCCGCGGTCGAGCAGCGTCTGCGAACGGTCAGGATCGTACAGCGACAGCACGGCCGCCTGCGCGTAGACGTTCGTGGGGCCGGTGTGCACCGCCTCATCCGGCTCGATCTCAACCTGCGGATCGGCGGGATCGGTCGGGTTGCCCTCGATCTTCGTGGGCCGGCCCATGTGGCTCTCGACCAGCAGCCGCAAGGCGACGCCGGAGAGTTCCATCGCCGTCGCATAGTACAAGGGTCTGCCGGGGACGAGCTCTTCCGGCTGCCGCACGTAGGGCACGATGTCTTCTTCCGGCTGCTTACCGACGCAGCCCGGCATGCCGGCCAGAGCGAGCGACGCGGCCATCAACTTGAGGAAATCGCGGCGCGAGGCGAGGTCGGTCCAGCGATCGGCGTCCTCGGGAAACTCGCGCTGGAGCCACTGCTGAAACTCCGGCGTCCCATCCAGCTCATCGAGCGTCCGCCAGAACTCCCCGTAGGGTGGGCTGTGCCCACCACTGGTGACGCCAACGCCGTTGCCTGTCTCGCTGGTGGGCACAGCCCACCCTACAGGACGATCCATCTTTGCGAGCCTTCGCGCCTTTGCGCCTTTGCGTCAACAACTGACTGCGAGAAGCCTACCGGTGGCAGATCGAACAGCTCGTCTTCGTTTCGATGCCGTAGGCTTCCACGAGCAGCGCCGCCTCCTCGTCGAATCTCTGCGGCCGCTCCCAGTCGAGGTTGAAGACCTCGTCGCGGGGGCGCACGTGCTCTTGCGGCCGGCGGTGACAATCGAGGCACCACTGCATGTACAGGCTGTGCTCGCGGCGCATCAGCGGCATGCGGTCGACCTGCCCGTGGCACTCCGCGCAGCCGATGCCTTTCGCCACGTGAATGCTGTGATCGAAGTACGCGAAATCCGGCAGGTCGTGCACCCGCGACCAGAACAGCGGCACGTCATTCTCCAAGCTCTCGCGCACGGGCCGCAGCATGGGGCTGTCGTTCCACAAAAAGGCGTGGCAGTTCATGCAGACCGAGGTCGCGGGCAGGCCGGCCGTCGACGATTTCTCGACGCTGCCGTGGCAGTAGCGGCAGTCGATGCCGCAGTCGTTCACGTGGTGCTGATGGCTGAACGGCACCGGTTGCTCGTGGACGACATCGACTTCCGTCATGTAGGCCGAGTGCGCGATCTGCATCCCCAGCCACACGACGGCCGCGACGAACGCCAGCGCGCCGAAGATGCTCACCCGCGAGAGGGTGTTCATGCTGGGATGAAAGACCTGCGGCACGGCACCCTCACGTAGAGCAAGCAGCCTGCTTGCTCGCGGCAGAAAATGGCGTTGGAGTCGTTGGAGTCCGCACAAGCAAGCTGCTTGTGCTACGGGCGGAGCGCCCGCAAGCCTACTGGTGCCTCGTGCGGGCCGTCATCCGGCACCGCCGGATTTCGGCCGCAGGGTTTTCCCCCAACCTGCTTGCCCGGACTTCGTAATGGGAGATCCGACGGTGGCATGGCCGCCCGGCCATCGGTACAAAGGCTGGCAACTTCCCGAAGCAGCAGATCTCCACCGGACCAGAACTCATGGCCGCAGGCAGCGTGAACTACCACGAGCCGCTCGAAAAACTTTCCGACGCGACGCTGGAGCAGCACCGCGGCCTCGTCTCGCTGATGGAAGAGCTGGAGGCCGTCGATTGGTACCAGCAGCGGATTGACGCCACCGGCTGCGAGGAGCTGAAGAAGATCCTGGCGCACAACCGCGACGAAGAGAAGGAGCATGCGGCCATGGCCCTGGAATGGCTCCGCCGCCGCGACCCCGCCCTCGACGCGAAGCTCCGCACCTACCTGTTCACCGAGGAGTCGATCGCCGAGATCGAGGAAGAAACGGAAGCACCCGGAAACGGCGCAGCCACCGGCTCCGACGGCTCGCTGGGCATCGGCAGCTTGAAGAGGGGTTGAGAGTTGGCGGGAGGTTGAGGGTTGAGAGTTGAGGGTTGAGGGTCTGAAGACAGACTTCCGCCATCGCTCAACCGATCGACCTCGAACTGTTGCTCTTCCCGCTTCACCCTCAACCCTCAACCCTGAACCCTCAACCCTCCAATGAACGACCTCCGCCGCGAGCTGGCTCCCGTCACCGAGGAAGCGTGGCGCGAGATCGAAGAACAGGCCCGCACCACGCTCAAGACGTGCCTCGCCGCCCGCAAGCTGGTCGACTTCAACGGACCGCTGGGCTGGGAGCGCTCGGCGGTCAATCTCGGCCGCGTGAAGCCGCTCACTCAAGGCCCGGCGGAGAACGTGCAGGCCCGGCTGCGCGTCGTGCAGCCGCTCGTCGAGCTCCGCAGCGTGTTCGAGCTGTCGCGCGAAGAGCTCGACAACGTCAGCCGCGGAGCCAAGGCGCCCGACCTGGTACCCCTGCAGGACGCCGCCCGCCGCATCGCGCTGGCCGAAGACCGCATCGTGTTCCACGGTTACGAAGAGGCGGGCATCGCGGGAATGGTCCGCGGTTCGTCGCACGGCACGCTGGACGGCGTCACGGACGACACGGAGTTTCCGCGGCTGGTGAGCGAAGCCGTCGAATCGCTCCGCGAAGCCGGCGTCGCGGGGCCGTATGCACTTGCGCTTTCGGCCGAGGCCTTCAAGCGCCTGGGCAGCACGACGGGCGGCGGCGGTTACCCAGTCATCCGTCACGTCGAGCGGCTGATCGACGGCCCCATCGTCTGGGCGCCGGCGCTCGACGGGGCGGTGCTGCTCAGCCGTCGCGGCGGCGACTTCGAGCTGCTCATAGGCCGCGATTTGTCGATCGGCTATCTCGACCACGACCGCGACAAGGTGCGGCTGTACCTGGAAGAGAGCCTCACGTTCCGTCTGCTCACGCCCGAAGCGGCGATCCCCTTCGACGCCGCCGGCGGCCGCATCGTCCGCACGTGAGGATCGAGATCCGCGGTTCCGCCAAGTGCGATCAGCGGCCTTCGCACGCGTGTGCGCCTGTCACCGCAGCGATTCCAGAAACGCGAGGAGATCGCGGAATTCGCCGACGGTCATGCGGTCTGTGAGTTTCTCGGGCATGGTGGAGGTCCGCTGGGCGACGCGTTCCACGATGTCGATCGTCTGGAGCGTCGTCGTCTTGCCCTCGACGTCGCCGACGACCGTGCGGCCCTCGTCCTCGTGGACGATCATGCCGGTGTGAACCTTACCAGCGGCCGTGACCAGCGACCACGTGGTGAACTGCGGGGCGATTTCTTTCGACGGTTCGAGGATCGACTCGACGAGCTTCTCGCGTACGAGGCGGCCGGCATTCGACAGGTCCGGCCCGACGTTGCCGCCGCGGCCGTGAACGGTGTGGCACTTGTAGCAGCCGGGCCCGTGCGGATGAAAGAAGACGCGGCGGCCGGCGGCCGCGTCACCTTTCGCATCGAGCAGCTTTGCCCAGCCTTCCGCAGTCGCGGGCCGCTGCCAGCGGAAGGTTTGCAATTCCATCTCAGGCACCTCCTTGCCGCGGGCGATCAGATTGAGGGCCACGTGATCGGCGAGTTCGTGCCGTTCGGTGTCGGACATTTCCTCTTCGATGAGGGACCGCGCCACGGCGGCATAGGCTTGCTTGATCCGTTCGGTGGGTTGAAGAACGCCGCGCATTGCCCGGAGGCTTTCGTCCCGCAGCGTCTCGTTCTCGCCGGACAGCCACGTCGCCAGCAGGTCGAGCGTGTTCTCATCGGCAGTCCCGCGCGCCGCCGCGCTCGCGAGGCCGATCGCCGCGTCGGCACGCAGATCGACGGCGGCGGTTTCATCATTGGCGACCTGCCGCAGCAACGGCTGCGAGACGTCGTCGGGAGCAAACTGCAAAGTGCGGACGGTTTCGCTCCGCAATACCTCATCC
>JAHWKJ010000507.1 GCA_019347905.1 Planctomycetota bacterium | reverse complement strand
CGCTCTTCCGATCTCCGACCTGTATTACCGCCTCAACGGCTACACGATCGAAATCCCCCCGCTGAAGAAGCGCGGCGGCGACGTCGAACTGCTCGTCGAGCACTTCCTCTCCAAGTTCCGCCAGGACCTCGCCAAGAAGGAGGTGGAAGGCATCTCCCCCGAAGCGCTGGAGCTCTTGACCACCTACGACTGGCCCGGAAACGTCCGCGAGCTGCAAAGCGTGCTCAAGCAGTGTCTGCTGAGGACGACCGGTCCCGTCATCGTGCCGGAGTTTCTCCCCGACGATCTCCGCGGGCGGCGCTCGGTCGCCTTCGAATCAAACGGCGAGGATGTCGGCGTGCCGCACGACCTGGCGGCCTTCGTCGCCGAGCGGTTGGAGCACGATACCGACAACCTGTACGCCGAAGTGCTGGAGATGATGGAGCGCTACGTGCTGACGCGGGTCTTGCGATTGACGGACGGCAACCAGTCGCAGGCGGCCCGCATCCTGGGCATCACCCGCGGCAGCCTGCGCACGAAGATCCGCTCGCTGAACATCTCGATCGAGCACGTCGTCAGCGTCGACTGACGGCCTCCGGCGACAGGTTTTCTTCTGACGGCATGCCGGCTGCATCGCGCTTCAGCAGCGCGAGCGGATTGGCTGCCGCGGCTTCAGCCGCTTGCTCAAAGGCGATTGCGGCGGTACCGGGATCCTCGGTCGCTTGTGCGACCTGCGCGGCGACGAGCAGCACGAACGGGTCGCCCGGCGCGAGACAGCGGGCCTCTTCAATTACCGCCCGCGCCCGCGCCATCTCGCCGCGGTCGAGTGCTACGCCCGCCGCTGCGGCCCGCGCGGTGCCACAGTTCGGCTCCACCTCCAGCGCGCGTATGGCGGCTCTTTCGGATTCGTCGTAGCGCTCAAGCTCGCGGCACGCGCGCGAGAGCAGCACGAACGGCTCGGGATCCGTCTTGAGTTCCTCGGCAACGGCCAGGCTGAGCTCGCGCGCCTGTTCCGGCTGACCGTCGGCCAGATACACGGCGGCCAGCATCAGCGAAGCCTGCCGGAACCGCGGATGCGCTTCCCGAATCGCCCCAAGCTCTGCGATCGCCCGCGCATGCTGCCCGACAACCGCCGCCGCGAGAGCGGCTTGGTAACGCGCGACACGATCCCGGGCGGCCGTTTCGCCGGCGGACGCTGTCAGTTCCAGTACGCGGGTGAATTCCTGCTTTGCCATGGCCTCGTTGACCGCCTGAAGCAATCGCGACGGACCCCACATACGTCTCACCATTCCTAATGAGACGGCAAGAACGCCACTCGCAACCAATATCACGAAAAGTATGCCGATCGCCAGACGCGATCCTGTCAGGCGGGAGAAATCAAGGAAAGGCAGGCAGGCCAGTACCACGAGCGGAGATAGACACGCAATGAGCATTGCGAGCCATTCGCGAGACGCATCCCAGCGGCGAATGGGGCGCAACAGAGCCGCCGCGAGCTGCAATACGAACACTCCCAGCGGGAACGTCGCGACGGCCAGCAGCAATCCTGTCGCCAACCACGGGCTGATCTCTCGGACGATCGGTAGCAAGGAAAGAAGTGTCACAGCGGCCCACAAGATGACAGTGAGGCACGCCGCCCTGCTATCGGAGCGCGCTTTCCGCGACTCCTCGACCGCACGCCGATCGTCCTGCCCGGCCGCGTCGGGAAGCGCCGCCAGACGCTGAGCCAGCGATGGATAATGGCCAGTCGCGGCGTCGAGCAGCCCAAGCCATTTCGGCATCGGCGGTTCATGGACCGCATACGCTGCTCTCAGGGACAAGGCCGTTGCTCGAGGGCTGACATGCCGCGCCGCCTCGCGGTCCGAATATCGCGAGAATCGGCGGCTCATCAGTCGGTTCAGACCAACGCGGATTGCCAGACCCAGCGAGAGCGCCATCACCGCGCCGTAGATTCCAGCGACGGCGACAGCCAGCAGAGATGCTGCGAGCGTCGGCAACGCCATCCACCAGCGGACATTCGCCGCAAACTGCGAGAGCCCTCCCGCCACGAGCGCGTCTCGCTGCGCCGGCGGCAGACGTGTGAGCACCTCCCGGCCAAGGACCAGGGTCGGCGCCGCCAGCGAGCCGGACCAGACATACATGACCGGCGTTCCATCTGCCGCCGCGACCACACGGCAGGCCGGCGTGCGAATCTGAACACGATTGGCAAGCGCATCCAACTGCTCGCGGAAGTCACGGCATTCGGATTCTTCGAGCGCTTCCTGAACGCCTCCGATCACCAACGGAGGCTGGAGTCGCAGCGAGAGCGCAATCGCGTTAAAGAGGCCGGCACACAGTGAGACCGTATGGAATTGCGATTGAACGATTTCGTCATCGCTCAGGCCTGCGGCGAGGGCCATTCCCGCAGCGAATGGAAGTGTTTGTAAGACACCCACGACCGCAGCAATGCGTGCCAGCCTGCCGAGACCACCGGGTGCTTGCGTCCGCAGCCGCCAAGTCTCCCAAAAATTCGCCAGCGTCAGCACCGGCATGAAAATCAGGAATGTGCTCAAGAATACAAACACTGCTCGATCGCCGAAGGGCGCCGCGAACCAGCCGAAGATGCGGGCGAACCACCGCCGCCGCTTCAGACGCTGCGCGAGGCGCGCGGCTTCTTCGGCATCTTCCTTCGCCAGGTCGTGCTGACCCAGTGCCCGCCGCGCAGCCGCCCGGCCGGACCAGGCCGCGATTGCGTTAGGGTCGATCCGCAGGGCTGCGCTGTAGTCGTCGGCGGCCCTGGCCGGCTCTCCGTCCTGAAGCCACAGCCGTCCCCGGAACATGAGAGCGGAGACTCGCCACTCGTCGAAACCGGGCTCGTCCGTCTCGATCTCGATGATCTTCGTCAAATGCTCGCGCGCGGCGGCCGTCTCTCCCGCCTCCTGCTTACGGACCGCCGCGCGGTATTCCTCCTGCGCCCGCTGCCAGAAATCGTCTGACGCGGTCAAGGCGGCGAGCAGCACGAGGACGGACATGCGCACGGTCTCGCGTGAATCCAGCGGCTGCATGGTACCAGCAGCACGCGCTGGGATCAGCCCCTGCGCTTGCTCTGCCGGCACGCTTGCCCCTCTTCATCAGCCGCAGGGCCTTGGCTCCCGGTTGCGCGAGCCGTGAACCGGACGCTAGCGCGTGTCGGCTGATCCGAAGATTCAGCACTGGCGAAGCACTAGGTGTCCAGCCAGTCGAGGTCATTGGCGAACACATCGTCGCGGCGGAGTTCGGCGCTGTCGCGTCCAGGCTCGTAGAACAGCCAGTTGTTGTTGGAGCCACCGTCGAGCACGTCGCGGTCGTCGTCCTCGAAGACCGTGATGCGGCGCTCGTTCGAGCTCGTCTCGTGCCAGAGGTAGAATTCATCCAGGCCCTGGTACGGTCCATTCACGCCGCTGAGGTTCTCGACCCGCGTCTGGAACGGGCTGGCCGACGTCCATTCGCGCATGATGGCCGAGAGCGCCTGCTGATGCTCGCGGACCAGCACGCCGCGCGGTTGTGATGGAGCGAAGGCATAGTCGTACGCCGTGAAGCCGGCAATCAGGATGTCGTCATCCCTTTGGCCGCTGAGCGTATCCGCGCCGCGACCGCCGATGAGCAGGTCACGTCCCAGGTGCCCTTCGAGCAGGTCGTCGCCCTCGCCGCCCAGCAGCACGTCGTTGCCCCGGCCGCCCGTCAGCGTGTCGTCGCCGTCGTCGCCGTACAGCCAGGCGTCGACCGAGAGTGATCCCGCCAGGTGAATGTCGTCGTGGCCGGCCTGGCCGAACGCCAGCAGTCGTGCAGGATCGAACGTGCCGAAGTCGGCCTCGTTGATCTTCACGCGCACGCCGCCGTTTCTCCCGGGGCCGGGAACGAATTCGATGTGATCGTCGCCGGTCGTGCCGCCGACGGCCAAGTCGCCGCCACTCTGCATGGAGACGATGGCAATTGTGGCCGTCTCGACGACCACATCCGCTCCGCCGTCATCATCCGTGAGGGTGACGGTGATCGTGTAAGTTCCGTCGGCCGCGTAGACGTGGCTGCCGCCGAAACTGCCTGCGGTCGCCAGGTGGCGGTCTCCGGCGATCTCAACGTCCGCCGCACCGGTCGCCGGGGCCGTGCCGTCGCCCCACTCGATGATGTAGCTGAACGTCTCGAAGCTGCCGCCGGGCTGATGGTTCGGATTTTGCGGATTATTGAAACCGGGATCGGTGAACGTCCCGTCGAAGAACAGCGTCTGCCCGCGAACCCCGGAGAAGACCACGGCGTTTCCTTCGGCGTCCAGATTCAGGCTGGAGCCGGTGAAACCGACGGTCGGGGCGACGTTCTCAACCGTGACCAGGAACATCTTGGTGTCGGAGCCGCCGTCATCGTCGGTGACGGTCACCGTCACGGTGTATGTCCCGTTGTCGGCGTAGATGTGGACGAGCGCGAAGGTCTTGTCAGGATTCAGCGCCAGCGGCTCTACAGCGGTGCCGTCGCCATAATCGACTGTAGCGGTCCAGGTGTCGAGCGTGCCCGGATCGCTGAACGAGCCGGTTCCCACCAGGACCGCTCCCTCATCGATCAGCGCATCCGGCCCGGCAACGACCGTCGGGGCCACGTTCTTCACGGTGACCGTAGCCTTGGCCTTTCCGACGCCGCCGTCGTCATCCGTCACGTTTATGCCGATGGTGTAGTCG
>JAHWKJ010000506.1 GCA_019347905.1 Planctomycetota bacterium | reverse complement strand
TCCTCAAGGGCATCAAGACCCGCGTCGACAGCCTGGAGTCGATCGACGAGATCAACGGCTACTTCGCCGCCGACCTGATGATCGAGAAGGTCCGCGACCTCGTGCGCCAGCTCGGCGAGCTGGACGACGCGGTGAAGGTCGACGACATCCAGAGCCGGCTGAAGACGATCCGCGAGGACGCCGTCCGCCAGCTCAAGGACAAGCGGGACCTGTATGCGGACGGCGGCCACATCATCAAGCTGGGCCGCAAGGCGTTCAGCGTCAACGTGCAGGCCCTCGACCTGACGCTGGTCCAGCGCGAGGGCGAGTTGTGCCTGCACCTGACGGGCACGAACTTCTTCGAGCCGCTCGCCGACCCGGAGCTAAATGCGAATCGCGACCTGTGGGAGCAGGAAGTCGTCAGCGAGAACCGCGGGGTGTACCGGGCGGAGTATCTGGCGTACGAGATCTTCCAAAGCATCAAAGGCGAGCGGGGGGCGTCAGCCCCCCGATACCCACAGCCGGCAAGGCCCTCCGCCGATCAGGCAGACCCGGAGCAAGCGGCAGGGGCGAGACCTTTGCACGAATCGGCAGGCTTACGCCTGCCGCTCGCCGGGGACGAGCTGATCGCGTTCGTGCAGCGGTTCATGGCCCCGCGGTACAGCGAAGGCTATCTGAAGGGCGTCCACGACCACGACGCCGCCAAGATTCTCGGAGCGCTGCTGGAGATTGACGCCACGATCGGCCTGCTGCGGTTTTCGCCGACCGCGCGGGCGCTCGCTCAGATCTTCTGGCGGCACTTCGGCGACGAATCCCGCAAACGAGCCATGGCCGCCCGTCTGGCTGGCTTTGGCACGTTGAGTCGAGTGTTCCCCGACGCGGCTGCGCAGGCCGGCTACGTCCGCGACCTCGGCGCGATGCTGTCCGAATTCGTGGCGGCGCGCGGCCTGTTTGACGAAGCGCATGTCGGTGAGGCTGCGCGCTATCTGTTCGCGGAATTAACTCGCGAGCAGAGGACCGCCGAACCGGCCTTCGCAGTCAGTCGCACCGCTGCGAATCTGTTCGACGCATTCCACGCTCACCTGCGGCATCACGGCCACGTCGAGGAATTCGCCAGGTCGGTCGCCGCCGTCAGCGACGATCCGGTCGGCCGATTTGGGCTGTTGCGCGACTGGGTGCATGCGTTTCTCAAAGAGCCGGGCCGTGGCGGCAGAGAGCCGGGCCGTGGCGGCCCGGCCGGGGCGGCACGCCCCGGCTCTCTGCCGGCACGCCCCGGCTCTGTGGGTGACGACGCCGACTACGGCGACGAGTTGGCCGCGCTGCTCGAATTCGAGCAACTCGATCCGGTGCGCATTGTCGACGCCACCACCGTCCGCGAGCTCGAAGGCCTCGCCGGCACGCACCCTGTCATTCATGAGGGCCGCTACCGGCTGCACTACAACCAGTTCCTCGAGCGGCTCGAAGCCTACCGGCAGCACGTCATGCCGCGGTACAAGCGGCTCGTCGCCCGCAAGAAGGAGCTGGTTGAAGCCGCCCGCGAAGACCTGCGGCTCGAGGAGTTCCGCCCCCGCGTGCTCACGTCGTTCGTCCGCAACAAGCTGCTCGACACCGTCTATCTGCCGCTCATCGGCGACAACCTCGCCAAGCAGATCGGCGAGTCCGGCGAAGCCAAGCGCACCGACCGCATGGGGCTCTTGTTGCTCATCTCCCCACCCGGCTACGGCAAGACGACGTTGATGGAGTACATTGCCAACCGGCTGGGCATCATCTTCATGAAGATCAACGGCCCGGCGCTGGGGCACGCCGTGACCTCGCTCGATCCGGCCGCCGCCCCCAACGCCTCGGCCCGCGAGGAGATCGAGAAGCTCAACCTCGCCCTGGAAATGGGCGACAACGTGCTGATCTACCTCGACGACATCCAGCACACGCACCCGGAGCTGTTGCAGAAGTTCATCAGCCTGTGCGACGCCACCCGCCGCATCGAAGGCGTCTACAAGGGCAAGACCCGCACCTACGATTTCCGCGGCAAGAAGGTCGCCGTGGTGATGGCCGGCAACCCCTACACCGAGAGCGGCGAGAAGTTCCAGATCCCCGACATGCTGGCCAACCGGGCCGACGTCTACAACCTGGGCGAAATTATCGGCGACGCCCGCGAGGCCTTCGAGATGAGCTATCTCGAGAACTGCCTCACGTCGAACCCGGTGTTGAACAAGCTGGCCACCCGCAGCCAGCACGACGTGTACGCCGTCATCAAGATGGCCCAGCGCGATACCCGCGAGGGCGTCGACCTGGAAGGCAACTATTCGATCGAGGAGCTGAACGAGATGGTCGCCGTGATGCGCAAGCTGATGCGCATCCGCGACGTGGTGCTCACCGTCAACCGCAAATACATCCGGAGCGCCGCCCAGGCCGACGCCTACCGCACCGAGCCGCCCTTCAAGCTCCAAGGCTCCTACCGCAACATGAACCGCATGGCCGAGCGCGTGCTGGCCGTGATGAACGACGCCGAGCTGGAAACATTGATCCTCTCCAGCTACGAGAACGACGCCCAGACGCTCACCACCGGCACGGAGGCCAACCTGCTGAAGTTCAAAGAGCTCTTGGGCAAACTCACCGACAAAGAACGCGAGCGCTGGGAGCACATCAAGCGGGCTTACGTGCAAGCCGCGAAGCTCAAGGGCGTGGGCAGCGACGACAAGTTCGGCCTGGCGATCGCGCAGCTCGGCACGATGGGCGACGGCCTCGACGCGATCCGCAAGGCCGTGACGGACGGCGTCTCCCGCCTCGCCGAGCACAACGGCCACGAAGAGCCGCCCTTGCGGCTGGCCCCGGAAGTCGAACAGAAGGCGTCCGACCTGATCGGCCAGCTCCGCGACCTGCGTTCCGGCATGGACAAAATCGGCGAGGCGCTGGCCGGCAACTTCGGCCAGTTGGCCGAACTGGCCGATCACCTGTCCGCCGCCCGCGCCGCCACCGACCGCGAAGCCGCCGCGGAGCACGCCCGCCCGCCGGCCATCGACCGCGAGCTGGTGGAAGGGCTGGCGGAGGATCTGCGACGGATCAGCCAGGCCGCCCTCGCCGGCGACGGCCGCCGCCCCACTTCCGCAGCAGAGCCGCCGGGCGATGCGGCCGAAGAAAGCACCGTCTCCCCCGCCGGCCCGGACCAACGCATCACGGTGGTCAACAAGCTCCCGCGCACGCTGATGAACGTCCTGGAGCGCCAATTCGACCTGATGCAGAACTGGCTCAAACCACTGTTGGAAGCCGAATCCGCCCAGCGAGAAGAACTCCGCACGTTGCGGCAGACGCTGGAATCGTGCCTCGCCGACTACGAAGCCCTCGTCGGCCGCCTGGAAAAGGCCCGCGGCCGGAAGAACCGCTGATTGTCGAACGGCCGAAAATGTCCTGTATTGACATAATGTTTGACAGGACATATCGTTGACGGGAGCCGCAGCACGTGGCTTTCAATCTTCGCCTCCCCGACGCGCTTCGCAAAGCCCGCTGGAAGGTCAAGATCCGCGACAAAGAGCTCCGCGAGCCTCCTCACGTCACGATCATTCGAGGCACAGACGCCTGGCGGCTCGGCCTGAGAGACGGTGCATTTCTGGATCGTCGCCCCGACCCTTCAGCGATTCCCGACTCGCTTATGGAATTGATTGAAGAACGGGAGACGTGGAACCTGTTGTGCGACGAATGGGATCGGTTGTATCCGGCCAATCCCGTGGCGGGTGTCGACGCAGAACCTCCGGAAGTGGATTGACGAAATGCCCGCGAGATCAGCCCCTCCAAGTGCGAGGCGCAGGACATTCCTGCTCGACCGCGCAAAACAGCGCCCGGAGAGCTTTGCGGCGCTGCGGCCGCAGATCGTGTCGTCGGTCCGCAGGATTCCGTATTCCGTATCTCAGGCGTCCAAAGACTCGCTGTGGATCAGCTTTGCCAGGGATCTCACGGAAGCGCTCTTGAAGCATGCTGCAGGCTCTTCACGAGTGGGCTCCGGCGTATTCATTCACCCGTTGGACGCCTCCACGATACCGGCTCTGGCATCCTGCTTCCGGCGGGTCGCCTGGTCACCGGAAGGGGCGTTCCTGCCGCCGGAGGAACTCGGAGAGGCGCTCGCGGCCGACAATCGGGTGGATCTGTTCATCGGCGGGAGCGTCGATCCGGCGACTGCGACGGTGACACTCTGGCGCGGGAATCTGGAGCCGCTCATGGTGCCGTTCGCGGCGTTCGAGCCGTCCGGAGACGGCACGCAGCCGGACTTCGACGAATTCGCGGTCACCGATTCGGGCCAGACGATCCGATTGGGCGACTACGAAGCCGCCGCGGACGCGCTGCTGTATGAGTTCGATCCCGTCTATCGCCGCAAAGCGTCCCGGGATCGGCGGCTTTCGGAGCGCTCGTTTGGCGCTTCGGTCCGGCGGCTGAGAACACAGCGCGGTCTGCGCCGCGAAGATTTTGCCCCGCTGTCAGCCAAAACGCTCGCCCGCATCGAGCAGGGCAAAGTCGAGCGCATCCATCCCCGCACGCTGACTCGCATCGCAGACCGTCTGAAGGTGAAGCCGGAAGAGATCGAGACGTATTGACGGGCGAGGATTGAGATACTTGCACACTCGAGGAATCACCCCATCACTGCGCACGCCCTGTCCTGCGTCCCCTTTGACTCCCTGTAACTCCTCATTGCTCGG
>JAHWKJ010000505.1 GCA_019347905.1 Planctomycetota bacterium | reverse complement strand
GTGAACTGGCTGTTCGACCTGTGGCAGCAGGCCCGCTCGGAGAACGGCGAGGACGATCAGCCCGTGTTTCCCGATTACCAGATTTGACGCTTTGAATGGACCCTCGCACGCTCCAACTTGCGCTGGCAGCGCTGGCGGGCGGCGGCGTGGGGTTTCTCTCCGGCGTGTTCGGCGCGGGCGGCGGCTTCCTCATCGTGCCTGTGCTGAGCATCGCGCTGGGCGTGCCGATGCATCTGGCGGTCGGATCCAGCGCCTGCCAGATTCTCGGCCCGGCCACGACGTCGCTGCTGGTCCGCCGCGTGACGCGGGAACGGCTGCGTCTGCCGCTGGTGATCTGCGGTGGGCTGCTGGTTGGAGTGGCTTTGGGCGCTTGGCTGCTGGAAGAGCTGGTTCGAGGCTCGGCAAGTGCCGGGGACAACGGCCGGGCCGAAGTCGTCGTGTTGGGTATTTATTTCGGCCTGTTGCTGGTGGTGGGGACGTTCGCCCTGTGGGAGGCGCGGCGGCATGCGGCGGGACGGCCGCTGCCGCGCGGGTGGCTCGCCAGCCTTGCGCTCCCGCCGCTGGCGACCTTTCCGCAGTTCGACCACCGGCGGATGTCGCTGCCGGTGCTGGGCTGGTTCGGTCTGATGGTGGGGCTGGTCGCGGGGCTGCTCGGGATCGGCGGCGGATTGATCCTGCTGCCGGGCCTCGTGTACTTTCTGGGACTGCGGACGCACGAGGCCGTGCAAAGCTCGCTGGTGATTGTGTGGGTCGTGGCCCTGCAGTCGACGGTGGCGCACGCCTGGAACGGCAACGTCGATCTCAGGCTGGTCGCTGCCCTGCTGGTGGGTGGGACCGTGGGCGCGCGGCTGGGGTCTGAACTGGGAACGCAACTGACGGGGCCGCGGCTGCGTCAGTCGTTCGGCTGGTTATTGATCGCCACATCCGCCTTCATCGGGCTGCGGCTTCTCGTGCTCGTCCGCGGCTGAGGCGTAGCAGCAAGCTGCCAGCTTGCCGCACCTTTGGGGGCTTGATTCGTCACAAGCTGCCAGCTTGCCGCACCTCTGGGGGCTTGATTCGAGCGTCACGCCTCGCCCGCGTCGAAGTCGTCGCATTGCAGGCCGGCCGAGATCGCTTCCAGAATCGGGCCGGTCGATTCCAGCTCGCGATCGGTCCCCTGGTACATGACGAAGGCGGTCGCCCGGTCGGTGCGAAATGCCCGCAGGAAGGCGCTATTGATCAGATCGAGACACACGAACTGAACGTCGCAGGCGCTCGTTTCCACGCCGCACAATTGCGCTTCGGCCGGATAGACGTCGATGTCCTCGTATTCCTGCTGGAAGGCAGCGACCGCGGACTCGATGAGGTCCGCCGGCTGGGGCCGGTCGAAGAACAGGGCCAGCGACCAGAACGACGTCTCCGGCCCGGAGACGGTGACCGTCGCCTCGAGCTGGTCGGCCCGCTCCGAAACCTCCCAGAATCCGGGAAAGCGGAAGCGGAACCCGTGCTTGTGCCAGGTCTCACAGACGTCCATCGTGCGGTGTCTTTGCTCCGGTACGGGATGCGTACGGCGTCGACGCCTGCAGTTTAGCAGTGCTGCTGCGTTCCACGGAGCGCCAAACATCCTCGGCGGCTTTGAACTTCGGCCGGCGCGGGTTTACTGTGGCGGCGAGCGATGTTGCACCGCGGCCGCCGTCACGGGGCGAAACCTCGCCGAGCAAGTTGTCGCGCGTTCCGCCACTCGATGAGTCTCACGCATCCGAACCGCGAATTGATCGCCCTGGGCGTCCGGCAGCCCTGGGCGGAGCTCATTGTGCGCGGCACGAAGACGATTGAAATCCGCTCGCAGGACACGAACGTCCGCGGGCCGATCTACGTGTACGCGTCGCGGAAGATCTCAGGCCACCCCGCCGCCCGCGCCGCCGCCGAAGAGTTCCGCCTGGAGCCGGAGTCGCTGCCGCGGGGCGTGCTGGTGGGGACGATCGAGTTGCACCACACGGCGCCCGCGGCCGATGCCGACGCCGTCTCGGCCTGCGTTCCGGCCGAGTACCTCACGGACCAGTATGGCTGGCACGTCCGCAATCCGGAGCGGTTCGGCGTTCCACTCCAAGTTCGCTTCCTGCCCTACGGTGTCTGGTTCTATCCCTTCAAACGCCGCGGCAGCCGCCGGCGTTGACCACCAGCCCGACGCGCCAGCGAGGGATGTCCAGCCGACGGGGTGACGGGGTGACGGGGTGGCCGGGGCGGATCCGCGCTACCGGCGGGCCTCATTTTTTGCGGATTTCGTGCCTTCTTGCGGCCATAATCGGCCGCTCCAGGGCAGCAGGCGGCGGTTGCGGGCGGCGATGGCGGCTTCGATCTCGTCCCGCAGCCGGAGGGCCTCCAGGTCGTTCTTGTTAAGCCGCAGCGTGTGTTCGACATGCTCCAGAGCGTCTTCCAGGTCGCCCTCGTGCAGATTGCGGACCGCGGCCTCGTAATGCAGGCGGGCGAGGTTCAGACGGCCCAGAGGCAGAAGGTTGTCGCGGAAGTGGTCGTGCCGGAGGTCGTTCTCGGCTGCGACGGTGGCACCGACGGCTTCGGCCTCATCGTCGCGGACAATCCGCGGCGTAATGAGTACGATCGTCTCCCGACGCCGCACCCCCTCGTTCCGGTTGCGGAACAGGTTTCCCACAACGGGCAGCGCGCCCAACAGCGGTACGCGGTCGAACCGCTGTTCGACCTGCTCGTCGATCAGCCCGCCGAGGACGATGGTCGTGCCGTCGCGGACCATGACGTTCGTCGTCACTTCCGTCGTGGTCTTGTCGGGCAGGTTCAGGTTGTTGAACTCGGCGCTCGACAGTTCGGGATGGACTTCCAGGCGGATCATGCCGTCGGGCGAGATATACGGGCGGATGTTGAGCTTGGTGCCCACCTCCAGGAACTCGACGTTCTGGATGCTGCTGCCGGCCGGGTTCTGCGTGACGGTCGAATAGCTGAGCTGCTGACCGATGATCAGGTCGGCCCGCTGCCGGTTCAGCACGCGAAGCTGCGGGGCGGCGACGAGATTGGTGTCGGCGATCGTCTCAAGGGCGCGGATGAACGTGGAAACGTCGCTCCGCAGGAAGCCGTATTTCAGGCCGAACGTGTTGGCCACGAACTCGCCGGTGGCGGTCAGCGTGCCGTCGTCGTCGCCCGACGGAAAGCCGGTCGAGTTCAACAGGTCATTGCCGTTGCCCACGACCAGAAGCTGGTTGTCGTTCAGGACGGCGAAGTTGACGCCCAGGTTGAGATCCTCCGTGAGATTGACCTGCAGGATGACGGCCTCGATGACGACCTGCAGCGGCGGCACGTCCATCTCGGCGACGATGCCGTCAATTTCGCTGACAACTTCGGCGTAGTCCTGCACGAGCAGCGCGTCGCTCTGCGCCTGCGCGTCGCCGCCGGCGCCGGTGGGGTCCGTCGCGATGCCGGTTTCCGCGGGGTTGGTGACGGCGATTTTGCTGACGGTGGGCGTCATCAGCGGCGTGATCAGTGCCTGCAGGTCCTTCACGCTGATGAAGTGCGGACGATAGATCTTGGTGACGAGCTTGCGGGTGAGCCGGCGGCGGACGTCGGCTTCGGCGGGCGTCATCACATAGATGAAGCGGCCGTCGGCTTCGGCCACGTAGCCCTGCGTGCGCACAAGGGCGTCCAAGGCTTCGTCGATCGTCACGTCCTGCAGGTTGGCCGAGACTTTGCCGGTGACGTTCCCGCCGACCATGATGTTCCGCCCGGCGAGCCGGCTGAGCATATCGAGCACGCGCGGCAGTTCGGCATCGCGGACTTCGATGGAAAAACTGTCGGGGTCGGATTCGTTCGGTTCGCCGTGCAGCACAGGGGGCGCCGGCTGTGCCGGTGCATTTCCGCCGGCCCCGGCGCCGGGAGCTTCAGCAGGCGACGAAGCGCCGGCCGCAGCCGCGCCTTGCGGTGTGAGGGCTGCGGAGGTTGGCGGGCCGTCGGGCGGCTGCCCGTCTCCTTTGGCCGAAGGCTTCAGCGACTGTACCTGTTGTTCCAGATCGCGAATCCGCGTGTCGGCCTGCGCCTGCTGGATCACCCACGCGGCCCGTTCGAGCTGCGCCGTGCGGTCGTTGAGACGCTCGTCGAGCAGGCGGTCGAGGCGGTGCTCGAGGCCCTCGACGCGACTCGTCAGTTTTTCGTCACCCGCCGATGGGGTCGCCGGGGGCGGTGTCGGCTCGGCCGGCGCCTCTGTTGCGGTATCGACGGCATAAAACGCCGCCACCGGCTCGCGGCGCGCGACGATGTCCGCGCGCCGCGGCTCGCTCGCGGTGCGGGCGTCGGGTGTTGCTGCGGCGGGATTTGTTCCCCCCCTTACTAAGGGGGGGGCAGGGGGGGTCGCGCGCGGCTGCAATGTCGCCTGTGCCTTGCCCCCCCCGCAACCCCCCCCAGGTAAGGGGGGGTCCATGGTGGGGGGGGGGCCCCCGGTCAAAAAAAGAAACAAAAAAACAAAAAAAAGCAACCACGAAAAAAAAAAAACAACAACCCCCCAACCAAAAACCAAACACACCACAAACAAAAACACACAAAGGAAAAGAAGGAAGAATAACAAAAACCAAACAAACACCACCAAAACAAAAAAAAAAAACAAACCCCAACAACCACCCACCAAAAAACAACACACCAACCCGCCACGCACCCCACACACAAAAAACAAA
>JAHWKJ010000504.1 GCA_019347905.1 Planctomycetota bacterium | reverse complement strand
GGCCGGTGCGATGGCGGCGATCGCCATCTTTGCACTGGCCGGAGCGGGTGCGGCGACGACGCTCATCGACGACGCGCTGGCGGTCGAGTTGCTCTTGATCCTGGTGTTTCTCACGCCACTCGAATCGCTCGACCGCGTGTTGATCGGGCTCCTCGGCGTGCTGGGGGCGTCGCGGGCGATTTTCTGGCGGCGACACGTGCTGGCGCCCGCACTCAAGCTGGGAGTCGTCGGCATCTTGATCGCCGCCGGCGGCGATGCACGATTCCTCGCGGCAGGTTATCTGGCGGCAGCGGCCATCGGCGTGCTGATCTGCGGCATGGCCGTGTCGAGCACCCTCGGGCGGCGGGGATTGCGGAATCGCATCGGTCAGGAGCGGATGGAGGTGCCTTGGCGGGAGCTGTTGGCGTTCACCGCGCCGCTGTTGGCCAGCGACCTGGTGCTCGCGCTGATGTCCGGGGCCGACGTGCTGTTTCTGGCATGGTTTGCCGACAGCGAGGCCATCGCCTCGTATCGCGCGGTCCTGCCGGTGGCGCACTTGAACCACATTGTGATCGCCACGTTTGCGATCCTGTACACGCCACAGGCGGCCCGGCTGTATTCGCGGGGCGACGGGGCGGCGCTGAACGAGTTGTATTGGAAGACGGCCGGCTGGATCGCCGTCTTGTCGCTGCCGGTGTTCCTGGTGAGCGTGCCCCTCGCCGGGCCGTTGACGACACTGCTGTTCGGTCAGCGGTACGCCGGCTCGGCAGAGATTCTGATGCTCCTCTCGCTGGGGTCATTCTTCCATGCCGCCCTGGGCTTCAACGGCACGACGCTCACGGTGTATCGCCGCGTGCGCTACGTGATGCTGCTGAGCTTCGCGGCGGCGGCCGTGAACATCGGCTTGAATCTATGGCTGATTCCACGCCACGGGGCCCTGGGAGCGGCGGCGGCGACGTGCGCCTCGATGCTGGTGCACAACGTCTTGAAGCAAGCCGGCCTGCGCTCGACGGGTGTGCGGCTGATGGATCCGCGCGCCGTCCGGCTTTATGCCTGGATCGCATTTGTCTCGGGTGGACTATTCGCGGCGCACAGGCTGATGACGGTGCCGCCGGCCGTCAGCGTTGGTCTGGCGGCTGCCGGCTTCGTCATCGTGCTGCGGGTCAATCGCCGGCTGCTGGATATCGACGACACATTCCCCGAGCTGCGGCGGCTGCCGCTGATTGCCCGCCTCGTTCGCTGATGGACCGGAAACATGCTCGCGACGACGCTCAGAACCGAATTCATCCCCGGCGCCAATCTTTACGAGGGCGAAGCGGGCGGCGTGTTGCCTTTCCTCATGGCGGATCTGGCGCCGGAGCGCGTCCTCTGCCTGGGAGCACCGCCGCCGGGCACGCTCAGCGCGCTGTGCGAACGCGCGGATGATGTCGTCGTCCACAAAACGCCGCGATTTCAAGAATCGTCGGGATTCGGCCTCGAATCCGCCTCGTTCGACCTCGCCGCCGTTTGCGACCGCGAATGGCTGCGAACACTGCTGCACTCTCCCGCTATGCGACGGGAACTGCGAGGGGCGCTTAAACCCGACGGGAACCTGTATATCGACTGCGGCCCGGGAGCCTTGCGCGGCTGGACGCGTGCCGCCGAGCAAGGCCTTGCGGCCGAATTCGGCGGAGCCGCGCGTTTGTGGCTGGCGCCGCGCCGCGGTGAATTCCTCATGGCTGCGACCAGCGGACGAGCCGTCGCCGCTTACGCCGCACGCGTCCTCCGGCAACCAGTCCGGCTGACGCCCTCGGTGGTGAAGAGGCCCCTGCGGCTGTTCCGACGCGCACAAGCCAGCGTCTCCGGAAACGGTGACATCGCGAGCGGTCGCGACTGGGGATCGCGCGTCGTCGGCGGGCTGGTCGACATCGCTCGTCGCTCGGCACACTGCCTGTTGTCGGGAGCGCAAGCCCTGGAGCGGACGCTAGCACGGCCGGGTCTCATCGGCCGGTACACGTGCCGACGGGCGGTGTTATTCCGCACGGAATGCGCCCACGGTCCGCCGCGGTATGTTTGCGAGGCTGCCGCACGGGCGGGGCTGGACTGGAGCGATTATGCGTGGATTGTTGTCGGTGGCGGACGCTACCGTTCGCAGAAGATCACCTTCCACCTGCTCCCGCCGGGCGGTGACCGGGCCGAGTTTATCGTCAAGTTGACCGGCGCGCCGGATCTCAACGAACGTTTGTTCCGCGAGGCCGAGGCCCTCCAGCGCCTGCAGGAGGCCGGTTTCGGTGATGCGGAGTCCACGCCGCGCATCGTCTTTGCTGAAGAGCACGCCGGTCTGGCGATGATTGCCGAGACGGCCATTGAAGGCGTGCCGTTCGACCGGCGGTCACGGTTCTCGGCCGATTGTCCGCTGGCGGCTGATGCGGTCGCGCGGCTGACCGAGCTGGCCGTCACGGGCGGGCTCACGCGGGTGGGCGCCGCCGAGACAGCGACCGGCCTCGCCGAGTTGCTCGACAGATTTCTCGAACTGTACCGGCCGGAACAGGCGATGGAACAGTTTCTCCGCGAGCGGCTGGAGGCCCTCTCGCAGATTGAGGCGCCGCTGCCGCTGGTCTTTGGCCACGGCGACCCCGGCCGCTGGAATGTGCTGGCGACGCCTTCGGGCCGCGCGGCGCTGCTGGACTGGGAATCGGCCGAGAGCGATTCGCTGCCTGCGTGGGACCTGTTCTACTTCCTGCGCTCATTCTCGGTCGGCGTTGCCCGCCGCTCCGATCCCAGCGGTGCACTGGAGGCGTTGTCCTCATTGTGGCTCCGCGAGACGGCCGTCAGCCGACTGCTCCGCGAATCCGTTCGCCGCTATGTGGCGCGGGTCGAGCTGCCGCCGGCGGCGCTGGAGCCGTTGTTCTATGGCTGCTGGTTTCATCGCGCGCTGAAGGAAGCGACGCGGCTGGCGCCGTCACGGCTGGCGGCGGGCCATTACATCCGGCTCTTGCGGCTGTTCATCAAAAACCGTGGTACGCCGGCGATGCGTGCACTGTTCGCCGACTGATCTCAAAGGCCATCATGCCCGCTCTGGTCGATATCCGGAATGACTCCATCGAGGCCGGCGCGCTGCCTCTGGCCGAGCGGCTGCGCCGCGCCCGCGACGTCGACGGATGGGTGCTTCTGGGCGGCCCTCGGTTCGACCGCGTGGCCTGCCTCGGCAGCGTCCGCGACGAGCGCCTGGCAGCGCTGCGTGAAGCCGCCTTTCCGGGTGCCGTGGTCGATGCAGGTGATGAATTCCAGGGACGCTACGACGTGGTCCTCGCACACAATCCCGACGCCGGCGAGCTCCTGCGGCTGGCGGGGCTGCTGAATCCCGGTGGCAGCGTCTGGATCGACGTCGACCGCCGCGCGCGTGCGAGCCACGCCGCACGGCCGGCAGATGTGCGGGCCATCGTCGAAACGCTCCAGCGGCTGGGCTTCGAAGACGTTGCCGTATGGTGGCAGCGGCCGGATTTTCAAGCGGCCCGCGAGTTGATCCCGCTCGACGACCGCCCGCTGCTCAAGCGGGCGCTGATCCGCTCCGGTGGCTGGCGCACACGGGTGAAGTCGCTGTTCGCGCGGCTCGCACTCGCCACGGGCTGCCTGGATGCGGCCGCGCGGTGTCAAACCATCACCGCCCGCCGCGCTACCGATGGTCCCGATCCAGCGCCGCGGGAGCGACATCCGGCGGATGCGATCGCCGCACTGCTGGACGCCGAGCGCGAGGCGATTGGCGCCGCCGTCCCCGAATTTGAACCGGCCGGCGCGCAGTGCGTATTCAAGACGCCGCGGTTCCCCGCGTCGCGGCACATCATCGGACTCGTTTACGAACGACATGGGAAGCAGCCGGTGCTGGTGGCGAAGCTGCCGCGGCTTCCGGACGCTGCGGACGGGCTCCTGCGGGAGGCGGCCGCCCTCGAAGCGATTCACGCCGGCCGTGCGGATGCGTTTCCCGGCGTGCCGCGGCCCGTGCTGCTGTGTGAATGGAACGGCCGCCCGATTCTCGTGGAGACGGCGCTCCTGGGGACGCCGATTTCGCCGGCCGTCGTACGAGCACGGCGCGACCGCGTGTGCCGGGCCGTCGTCGAGTGGCTGCTTCGAGCGGTTCGTGATGAAAGTCGCGAGGGAGGGGGTCAGACCCCTTTGCGGACCAGCGACACAGAACCTGGGAAGGCGTATGAGCCGCAAAGGGGTCTGACCCCGTATGCGCGGCTCGAACGGCTGATCGGGCGGCCGCTGCGGCTGATCGAAGAGCGGTTGGCACTCGATGCCGACGACCGGCGGCGCATCGCCCGCGCGCGCTGCGTGCTCGAGCCGCTGCTCGATGCGCGCCTGCCGGCGGTCTTCGAGCACGGCGACATGAGCCACCCTAACCTCCTGCGGGTGCCGGGCGGCGATGCCGGCCGCGCCGGCCACTGGCATTTGGGCGTACTCGACTGGGAGTTGGCCGAACCAGAGGGGCTGCCCGCGTGCGACCTCATGTTCTTCCTCGCTTACGCATCCGATGCGCTCGCCCGCGCCCGGACCCTCGAGCGGCAGCGGGCGGCGTTTCGTCAGACCTTTTTCGGCGGTTCAGCCTGGATGCGGCGCTGGGTGGGCGAATACGTCAAGCGGCTGCAGCTCCCCGCCGCGGTACTCCCGGCGCTGTTCGTCGCCTGCTGGACGCGTTCGCTGGCCGAACTCGTCG
>JAHWKJ010000503.1 GCA_019347905.1 Planctomycetota bacterium | reverse complement strand
AGGCGGCCGGCATCCGCGTGTACGTCGATGGCCGACCGCAGCCGCTCGAGGTGCGGCTCGATTACATCAACCAGTCGTTCGCCGTCGACCAGCCGCTGCGGATCGGGGGCGGCGGCGGGCCGGCTGGACGCTTTCGCGGACGGATCGACGAAGTTCGCGTGTATCGCGACGTGCTGTCGCCCGAGGACGTGCGAATCCTGGCCACCGCCCAATCAATTCCCGAGATCCTGTCGCTTGCCGCCTCGCAGCGCACCGCAGCCCATCAGGAAAAGCTGCGGGCGTGGTTTCTGGACCAGAAGGCTTCCCGGGAGATCCGGGAGGCCCGCGGTCGGGTGCAGGAACTGGAGCGGACGCTGCGCGATTTCGTCGAGCAACTGCCGACCGTGATGGTCATGCAGGAAATGGACGAGCCGCGGACCACGTTCGTGCTGGAACGCGGCCAGTACGACCTCCCCGGCGAGCGCGTCGAGCCGGGGCTGCCGGCGAGTCTTCCACCGCTGCCCGAGGGCGCTCCGGCCAATCGGCTGGGACTCGCTCGCTGGCTGGTGGACGAGTCGAACCCGCTGACCGCGCGCGTAGCGGTCAATCGTTACTGGCAGATGCACTTCGGCACGGGCCTCGTGCGGACGGCCGAGGATTTCGGCTCGCAGGGCGAGCGGCCGAGCCATCCGGAGCTGCTCGACTGGCTGGCGGTGGAGTTTATGGGGAGGGTCGAAAGTCAGAGGCCAGCGGTCAGCAGTCAGCGGTCAGCGGTCAGCGGTCAGCGATCGGTAGTGGGCGGCCGGGAGGTAACGGCCGATACGCGTGACAAGTCTGCCCCTCGACCCTCAACTCTCAACTCTCAACCCCTCGCATGGGACGTGAAGCGGATGCACCGGCTGATCGTCACCAGCGCGACGTACCGGCAGTCGAGCGACTTCCTTGTGCCCGCTTCCAACCCTCAACCCTCAACCCTCAACCCTCAACCACTAGCAACCCCCAACCCTCAACCACTAGCAACCCCCAACCCTCAACCACTAGCAACCCCCAACCCTCAACCACTGAGTGACCCCGAGAACCACCTGCTGTCGCGCGGGCCGCGGTTTCGCCTGTCGGCCGAGATGGTCCGCGATCAGGCGCTCTTCGCGGCGGGATTGCTCGTCGAGCGGCTCGGCGGCCCTTCCGTAAAACCGTACCAGCCGGATGGCCTGTGGAGAGAGATCGCGACCACGACGGAGTACGAGCAGGACCACGGCCCCGCCTTGTACCGCCGCAGCCTCTATACATACTGGAAGCGCACGGTTTCGCCGCCGACGATGGCGACGTTCGACGCGCCCTCGCGCGAGGCCTGCACGCCGCGCCGCCCGCGGACGAACACGCCGCTGCAGGCGCTGGCCCTGCTCAACGAGACGGCCTTCGTCGAAGCGGCCCGCAAGCTGGCCGAGCGCGCGCTCCGCGAGGGCGGCCCCGCACCGCGCGAACGGCTGGCGCGCATCTTCCGGCTCGTCACGTCGAGGCGACCGGCCGTCAGCGACCTCGACCTGCTGGAATCTGGCTTGAGGCAACACCTCGAAACCTATCGCCACGACCGCACCGCCGCGGAAAAACTGCTGCGCGTGGGCGAAGCGCCGTACGACCCCGCGCTCGACCCCGCCGAAATGGCGGCGTATGCGACGATCAGCGGGCTCGTACTGAACCTGGATGAGGCAGTGACGCGGGAATGACCGGCTTCCCGGAAAGGCAAACGAATATGTCCACAGTCAGTCGCGGACGAGCCACCATCGAGGACCTGTACCATACTGAAGGCAAGGCCGAACTCATCGGCGGGAGGATTGTGCCCCTCATGGCTTCAGGCTATCGACCGAATCGAGTCGCCGGTCGCATCTATCGCAGCCTGGATGATTTCTCGGCACAAATCGGCCGCGGTGATGCCTTCACAGATAACATGGGCTTCGCCGTTCCGGAACTGACCTCCGGTCGCGAATCGTTCTCGCCCGATGCTTCGTGGTACGACGGACCGCTGCCGAAGAACCTGATGCGGTTTATCGAAGGCCCGCCGACGTTCGCGGCGGAGGTCCGCAGTGAAGGCGACTACACGCCGGCGGCCGAGGCCGAGATCGTCGAGAAACGTGCCGACTACTTCGAGGCGGGTACGCTGGTCGTGTGGGATGTCGATCCCGTGGCCGAGCACGTCGACGTCTATCGCCGAGACGACCCGGACAACCCGCGGCGATTCGTCCGGGGCGAGACGGCCGATGCCGAACCGGCCGTTCCTGGTTGGCGAATCGATGTGGACTGGCTGTTTGGCTGATCCTGGAGCCCCCGTCATGTTGAAGCTGACGACACCGTGGGAGAAGCATCGGATGGCGCTGGATGACGTCACCAAGCGGCTGGAGCGCATCACGCGGGCTTTCCAGAACGCGAGTGTCGGATATGGTCTGGTCGGAGGGCAGGCCGTGGCGTTGTGGGTGGCCACGCGCGATCCCGACGCGGTCCGCACCACCAAGGACGTCGACGTGCTCGTGCGCCGGGAAGATCTCCCCGCCGTGCGAGCGGCGGCTCGCGCCGTCGATCTGGAATACTTCGAAGTGCTGGGCGTGGGCATGCTGCTGGAACGCGAGGATGCGAACGCCCGGAAGGGAGTGCATCTCGTCTGGGCCGGCGAAAAGGTGCGGCCGGAATATGCCCTGCCGTCACCCACGCTCCAGGAGTGTGAGACGCTCGAGGGCGGTCTCGTCGTCGTTTCGCTGCCGGGGCTCGTGCGGATGAAGCTGATGGCGAATCGCGATCAGGACCGCGTGCACCTGCGGGATTTGATTGACGTGGGGTTGGTGGATCGCGGATTGAGCGGGGGGTTGCCACAAGTCCTGCAAGAACGTCTTGAGGCGCTGCTGGCCGAAGCGGGAAAATGACGTGCCGACGAGCTTCGAGATTCTGGAGGGCGTGCGACGCGCGAAGGCGGCAGAATCAGCCGGGCACCAAACGAAACATGATCCGTGAAGACAGGTATGAAGAGGCGTTGGAGGCGCTGCGCGTGCTGGTGACACGGTCAGCCTTTCTGGCGTACGAGGCAGGCGCGAAAGACGTCGGTGATCTTCTGAACGACATTGAGATGCTCCCGGAATACATTGCAGACGAGAAAGACCGCACTGAGGATTTCCGGGACATGTTGGAGAACATCGCTCAGTTACATCCCGTGTGCCGACCTGCCGTCGATCTGTTCAAAGCCGGTGACGTTCACAGCAGGAAGGACAGCGCATGAATCCGATCATTGACGCTTCGCTCGTTTTGCGCCGCCAGTTTTTGACCCGGTCCGGCGCAGGACTCGGCGCTGTTGCCCTGGCCGCGTTGACCGCTCCGGAAGCCTTCGCGGATGGGGCTGCCGACTCCAGTGCGCGTGGTCACTCTCCCCACGGCGGCCTGCCCGGTTTCCCGAATTTCGCCCCGCGGGCGAAGCGGGTGATCTACCTGTTTCAGTCCGGCGCGCCGTCGCAGATGGACCTGTTCGACTACAAGCCGAAGCTGGCCGAACTGCGGGGAACCGAGCTGCCGGATTCGATTCGCCAGGGGCAGCGGCTGACCGGCATGACCGCCTCGCAGGACAGCCTGCCCGTCGCGCCCTCCATGTTCCGCTTTGCGCAGCACGGCAAGGCCGGGGCCTGGGTCAGCGAGTTGTTGCCGCACACGGCGAAGATCGTCGATGAGCTGTGCTTTGTTCGCACCGTCTTCACGGAGGCGATCAACCACGATCCGGCGATCACGTTCTTTCAGACGGGGGCGCAGCTTGCCGGCCGGCCCAGCATGGGCGCGTGGCTCGCATACGGCCTGGGCAGCGACAATGCGGATCTGCCGGCGTTCGTGGCGATGGTCTCCGGGTCGGGCGGGCAGCCGCTGTACGACCGGCTGTGGGGCAGCGGATTTCTGCCGACGAAGTACCAGGGCGTGAAATTCCGTTCGACGGGCGATCCGGTGCTGTTTCTGTCCAATCCGCCGGGCGTGAGCGCCGCCACCCGCCGCCGCGTGCTCGACGATCTGGGTGCGCTCAACCGCATGCAGCTCGAGCGGACGGCCGATCCCGAGATCGCCACCCGTATCGCGCAGTACGAGATGGCGTTCCGCATGCAGTCGTCGGTGCCTGAGTTGACGGACATTTCCGGCGAACCGAAGGCCATCTTCGACCTGTATGGTCCCGACGCCGCCACGCCCGGCACCTTCGCCGCGAACTGTCTGCTTGCGCGGCGGCTGGCGGAGCGCGGCGTGCGGTTCATCCAGCTTTTCCACCGCGACTGGGACCAGCACACGAACCTGCCGCGCGACATCCGCACGCAGTGCGACGCAACCGACCGGGCCTCGGCCGGGCTGGTGCTCGATCTCAAGCAGCGGGGCCTTTTGGACGACACGCTGGTGGTGTGGGGCGGGGAATTCGGCCGCACCGTCTACTGCCAGGGCCGGCTCACGAAGGACGACTATGGCCGCGACCATCATCCGCGGTGCTTCACCGTCTGGCTCGCCGGCGGCGGCGTGCGGCCCGGCTTCACGTACGGCACGACCGACGACTTCTCGTACAACATCGCGGAGAACCCGGTGCATGTGCACGACCTGCACGCGACAATGCTGCACCTGTTGGGCATCGACCACGAGCGGCTGGTCTACAAGTACCAGGGCCGCTACCACCGTTTGACGGACGTGCACGGCAAGGTGGTGCGGGATGTGATCA
>JAHWKJ010000502.1 GCA_019347905.1 Planctomycetota bacterium | reverse complement strand
GCGGAGGCGGCGACAAGCCATTCCAAAGGCCGACATGATGGCGAGGTACAGAGGTCGTCGAAACGTCCGAAATAACGGCTCGCTGCAGCGCGCTCAATCACCTTGCCGGTGACTGTACTGGATGCCATACTGATCGGACACACTTCCCGGGCATCTCGACTCTGGCAGAACATCCTCACATGGCTACCCTCCGTGAGGCTGAGCTGGGTCGCTGGCGCGAATATCTCTCGCTACTGGCACGCCTGCAGGTCGAGCCCGAGTTGCGGACCAGAATCGACTTGTCGGGAGTTGTCCAGCAGACGCTCCTCGATGTCTGGCAGGCCCGCGATCGATTCCCACGGGATGCCGACGAGCGGGGCGCCTGGCTGCGAACGGTTCTGGCGAACAATCTCACCGATGAGCTTCGGAAACTGCGGAGCGACAAGCGCGACATCACGCGCGAGCGGTCGCTCGAAGCCGCTCTGGAAGCCTCCAGCGGAAGGGTCGCCGCCTTGCTGGAGGATGGCCATTCGACGCCCAGCAGTCACGCGATTCGGGCGGAGCAGGCGTTCGAGCTGGCGCGGGCGCTGTCCAGGCTTCCGCCGGATCAGCGGACGGCGGTCGAGCTCCATCACCTGCAGGGAGCCTCGCTGGAAGAGGTGGGGCGCCTGATGGGGCGGAAGCTGGAAGCCACCGCCGGGTTGATCTTCCGCGGTCTGAGGACACTCCGCAGGACGATGGGTCCGGCCCTGAAGCCGGAATAGCACCAGATCGCCGACAGTAAGCCAAGGGGTCGAAAGTCGAAAGAGTCGAAGGTCGAAAGGGCCAGACCCGGATGGAACACGCGGAAGGCGATGCGTCCGATCGAGAGCACCGGCTGAACGCCGCGATTGCTGGCTGGTTGCGCGCCGCCGGGAACGGCGCCCTCCCGGATCGCGCCGAGCTGCTGCGGCAATACCCGGATTTCGCTGCCGACTTGGACGAGTTTTTCGGCGGATATGATCTCATCCGGCAATTCGGCGGAGACCTTCGTCCGGACGCTCATCCGTTGGAGCATCGGAACCGGAGAGATACGCCGCCGCGTTCCAGCAGCGTGACGGGCCACAGGGAGGACCGAACCCAGGGGCCCGGCATCCGCCCGCCGCGGAGCTTCGGAGCCTACGAGTTGCTGGAAGAACTCGGTCGCGGCGGGATGGGCGTTGTATTCAAAGCCCGCGAGCTGCGGGTCGGCCGCCTTGTCGCACTGAAGATGCTCCGCGACGTCCGGCTCGGCTCGCCTACGGATGTGGCCCGGTTTCAGAACGAGATCCGGGCCGTCGCCCGGCTCGACCATCCCGGCCTGGTCCCGGTTTACGAGGCCGGCGAGCTGGACGGGCAGACGTTCTACACGATGAAGCTCGTCGATGGCGGCAGCCTGTCCTCTCACGTGCGTCGGTTCGTCGATTCTCCCCGATCCGCCGCCGCGGTGGTGGCCGATCTCGCCGACGCGATCCATCACGCCCATCAGCGCGGCATCCTGCATCGCGATCTGAAGCCGTCGAACATCCTGCTCGATGCCGAGGGCCGGCCGCACGTCACCGACTTCGGACTGGCTCGAGCGATGGACACCACCAGCGAGCTGACCGGGACGGGGGATACAGTCGGCAGCCCGCCTTACATGGCGCCGGAGCAGGCCGCCGGACGCCAGCACTCCCCGACGATCGCGACGGACGTGTATGGCCTCGGCGGCATCCTCTACTCGCTGCTGACCGGCGAACCGCCCTTCCGCGGCGAGACGCCGCTGGCGACGCTGCGGCTGGTCGTGCAGTTCGATCCGCCACCGCCCCGCAGCCGGAATCCGCGGGTGGATCGCGACCTCGAAATCATCTGCCTCAAGGCCCTGTCGAAGGAGCCGGAGCGGCGATACGCCTCGGCGGCGGACCTGGCCGATGATCTGCGGCGATATCTCCGCGGCGAGACGATCCGGGCGCGCGTCGTGCCCCGCCGCGAACGCGCCTGGCGGTGGATGCGCCGCAACCCCGGATGGGCGGCGTTCGCCACCTCCATTCTGCTGGCGGTGACCGCCGGCATGTCGGGCCTGCTCCTGTACTCGCGGAATCTCGCCGACGTCAACGAGCGGCTCAGCAACTCTCTGGCCGACGCACAGCGGGCCCGCAATGCGGCGCTCGATGCGCGGAACGAAGCGACGGCAAAGGAACGGGAAGCGGAGGAGCTGGCCTACGCCGCGACGATCCGCCTCGCCGCCAAAGCCCGCGACGAATGCGATCCGCGGCAAATGATCGAGTTGTTGAATCGCGTGCGGCCGCAGCCGGGAAAACGAGACCTGCGGGGATCCGAGTGGCACTACCTCTGGCAGCAGGCCACGGCCGAAGGCATCCGTATCGCCGCTTCTTCGGAACCGTTGTACCACGTCTCCTATTCGCCCGACGGCCGGCTGGTGGCCTGCTGCGGGAAGGACGCGATCGTGCGGGTCTACGATGGCGAGAGCCATGCCGCCGTGCTGGCATTCCCGACGGGCCAGATCGAAACCAACTGCGTCGCGTTCTCGCCGGATGGGCGGGTGCTGGCCACGACGGGTGATGACGGGACCGTACGGTTGTGGGAATTGGCAGAACAGGAAAGATTGCGCCAGGGGACCAGTCCGCGCGAGATCCTGCGGATTGCGGCCCATCCGGGCAAAGCGTTCCAGGTCATCTTCAACGCTTACGGGGAGACGGTCTTCTCGTGCGGTGACGACCCGGTCATCCGGTCATGGGATACCTCGAACGGACGGCTTCGCGGCATGCTCACAGGGCATACCAGCAAAGTGGAGGCGATCGCGCTTTCGCCGGACAACAGTCTCCTGGCCTCGGCTGGAGAGAGCACGTTCAGGCTGTGGAGTACTGGGACGTCCGATCCGCCGGCGGTAGTCCGTTGGGAGGATCCATGCGCCTGCGTCGCGTTCTCGCCCGATGGATCGCTGGTCGCGTTCGGGGACAATTCGCGGCGCGTGGCGCTCGCGCATGTTGCGCGACTGGGCAACGCATCCGACCTCGTGCTCGCAAGTACCGACCACCGCCCGGACGGCTTCGCGGCAGTCGCGTTTTCGCCCGATGGACGGCTGCTGGCCACGGCCGACAAGGCCGGCAACGTCGCCGTGTGGCCGCTGGCAGCCGATCACCATACGGGGCTCCTGAAAATTCCGGAAAAGGACGCTCCGGCAACCGATTCTGTGGCCTCACCGGAACGCGTCCGGGTCTGGAACGCCCATGCGGAACGTGCCTACGCGGTCGCATTTCATCCCAATGGCCAGACGATCGCCTCCGTCGGCAGCGACGGCGCACTCAATTTCTGGAGATCCGCCGCCGAGCCACGGCATCGGACGATGCCCGGCATCAGTCGGGGGATCACTGGCCTGACGTCGGCGCCGGAACCGAGCGACATCGCTGTTCTCGGCTATCATCAACTGCGGATCTATGACCCGAGAACCGGCCAGGACCGTGGAGAGCTCTCGACGCGTGCTCCCTGGCACGAACTCGCTGTTTCGGCCGACGGACGGCTGCTCGCCGCAGTATTACGCGAGCGCCAGCTCGTCGTCTGGGATCTCTCCACGTGGAGCGAACTCGTCCGCACGCGTGTGGGTGAAGGCGTCGATGACGCCGCGGATCTCGCGTTCTCACCGGATGGACGGCACCTGGCGGTCCGCCTGGCTCACGATGCGGAACCGGTGCGTCTCGTGCAAATCGAAACCGGCCGTGTCGTCCGGGAGTTTCACAGCCGCGGAACCTTGATCCGGCCTGCGTTTTCGCCCGACGGCCAACAGCTCGCCGTCAATCTGCTGAACGACGTCGCCGTCTACAGCACGGCCACGGGCGCGGTCGTCCACACGCTCCGCGGTCACGAGTCCTCAATCTCGTCAGTGGTCTTCAGCCGCGACGGTCGCTGGCTGGCCAGTTCGGGGAGCGACCGCATCGTCCGCGTCTGGGACTTGAATGAAGGCACGCTTCACAGGACGCTCGTGGGGCACCGGGCGGCTGTTAAAACGACGGCGTTTCATCCGGATGGCAGGTCGCTGGTGTCGGGGGATGAGGCGGGGATCGTGAAGGTCTGGCACATGGCCACGGGACACGAACTCTGTCACCTCGACAGCGACACCTCCGCCGTGCACAACCTGTGCTTCCTGGGCGATGGACAACACCTCGTCTGGGAGCAAAACGACCACGTGCACATTCACCACTTCGGCGGCAAGCCCCAGTCGAAGTGACCGCGCGTAGGCGCTCGTGCCGCAATCCATCGCGTCCGTCTGCGCGCTCGCGGTCCGCGGCGCCTCCCCATCCCCGCTTGCCTCTTCGCGTCCCACCCTCCAAGTCGCAACGCGAAATTGGCTGCTGCGCGACCAGCACCCGCGGCGGATCGCGACCCAGATGATTCGCGAACGACCAGATGGGGGTGTCCCTTTCCCATCTGTAGGAATTCTCCGGAAATCCGCGCACAATTCTCGGGCCAATTCCGCTTGAGTTCTTATGGAATTCGACGCATCCCACTCTATCGCCTATCTGCTGACGCCGCTGCTGCCCTGAGCTGGAACGGCGGCTGCGAGAGCCAGCAGGTGAGCAGAGACGGCCAGGCGCCTGATCGAGTGCTTCGTAACGAATTCGAACTACGAGCGAGTCTGCCCGCCCACACCAGGGAGCCCCAACCATGCAAAGAACCCGGCTGAACGCAATCGCATTGTCCGT
>JAHWKJ010000045.1 GCA_019347905.1 Planctomycetota bacterium | reverse complement strand
CTCAGGTCGGCTGGACGACCGTCCCGGCCTAATCGAGCGGCTGCATCCTCACGTCGTCGCCTTGCGCAAGAAGGCGGCGAAGTTGGGCGAGCGCTGGCTCGACGATGGCGTGGAAGCCGCGAAGGACGCATTCGATCCGCGGCGGCTCGAAACGGTGCAACTGGCCGATGAACTCCAGGTGAAGTGGAAAGCCCGGCTGGAGGGCTACGAGGCCCGCGGCAAATCTCTCGAAGACCGGGCCGAAGCGGTCCGCAAGACGATCGAGGAGCCGGGCCGCAATACTTTCGAGAGGATCGAATCGTTTCGCCGCGCCGCCCGCGACGTGCAGAGCCTGCTGACGGACTCCCAGCTTCTGCGGGCCGAACTGCCACAGGTCGCCGCCGCAGCCCGTGAAGACTACCGTCGACTGGAGGAGGCGAGGCGCCGGGACCAGCAGGCGATTCAGAACACTCTGGAGCTGTTCACATTCGACGCCGACCGCATCTCAAAGGCGCTCGTGGGCCCGGAGTTGGCTGCGCGGCTGGCCCGCATCGTTGAATGGGTCGAGTGGGGCCGCGAGCAGGCGTCCGCGCTAAGCTCCACACTCACCCCGGAGCGGTCCCGCGGTCTCGATGTGGCGTTTGCCCACACCGGCCGCACGCCGGGCTTTCTGGCTGAGGAACTGACGCTGGGCGGGTTCGTTTCGATCGAGGGACGCGAGGTGCCGTTCCAGGGCGTGCTGACGGGGCTGACCTCCGACCCTGTGCTCTACGGCCGTCCTGCCGTATTGCGGTTGAACGCGGACAGCGACTTGCAACTGCAGGCGGTCGTCGAGTTCGACCATACCGGCCCCGAGGAAACCTACGAGGTCACGGCGGAAGCGACCATCCCGCAGCGCCTCGCACTTCGCATGGGACGGCCGGAAGAACTGGCCCTCGATGTCTCGGCGGCACGCACAGTCTGGCGGACGCATCTGCGTCTGGCAGCCGGACGCCTCGAGGGGCAGCTCACACTCACGTGCGATGACGTCGCCGTCACTGCCACGAGCGACGATCCGCAGCGTGCGATTGTTGCACAGGCGGCTGGTGATGTCCTGGCTGGTCTGGAGCGGCTGGAAGCGACGATGGACGTCTCGGGCACGCCCGGTTCGCCGCAGTGGGAGTTGCGGTCAAATCTCGGCGACCAGTTGGCCGTGGGCCTCGAAGCGGTCGCGATCCGCCGCGTCGAAGACGCTCGCCGCGAGCTGGCGGCCCGCGTGGACGAGATCGGCCGCGAACGTCTGGGCGAGTTCCAGTCGCTGCTGAACGGCGGCTTTCAGCGCATCGGTGAGCGGTTGAACGTCAGCGAAGCGGCCGCCCGGCGCGTCTCGACGCGTGTGGGCGCCGGCGGGCTGAACCTGCGCGGGATGCTCAAGTGACGGCAGCCGCCACACAGCGGTGGCATTGACGCCCGCCTGCCGGTGTGGGACTGTGGCCGTACCTGCCGGCCGCTTCAGCTCCCCCATACGTGCCGCTGTCATGGTTTGCAATTCTGCCCGCGCTCGGCGGCAGATTGTTGCGCTCGTCCTGCCAATCGTCATCGCCGGGTGTGGCGAAGAGCCCCAGGCCCGCGATGACGCGCAGGTGCCGCCGATGCCGATCGCGCCGCTCGAAACCGACGGCGCCCTCACGCCCTCGGAGCTCCGCGAAAAGCTGGGCGCCAACCGCAACGCCGAGATCCGCGAGACGGCCGGCCGGATCACGCACGTGAAGCTCTCCGGGGCCGGCGTCGAGGACATCTCGGCTCTTAAGGGCCTGCCGCTGGTGCACCTCGATTTGCGGGGCCTGCCGGTCTCCGACCTGACTCCGCTGGCGGGGATGCCCCTGCGCGAGCTGTTTCTCGAAGAGACGCCCGTCCGCGATCTGGCCCCGCTGGCGGGAATGCCGCTCGATCAGCTCTATCTGAACCAGACGCTGGTCGAGACCATCGAGCCGCTGGCGGGCATGCCCATCGAGCAGCTCAACCTCCAGGGGACGCCGCTGGACGATTTGTCGCCGGTCGCCACCATGGAGATCGGTACGTTGTGGATCCCGCAGACACAGGTGGCCGACCTGACTCCCCTGCGAGGCCGGTCACTCGTCAGTCTCGATGCGGAAGAAACGCCGGTGGCGGACCTGACGCCGCTGGCCGAGATGAATTCGCTCAAACGGCTGAACATCGCCGGCACCTTCGTCACCGACCTCACGCCGCTGGATGGCCTCGGCCTGGAGCGGCTGATCTTCACGCCCTCGCGAATCACGCAAGGCCTGGACGTGATCCGCTCAATGCCGACGCTGACCGAACTGGGGCCGTCATTCGAGGAGCGCAGTGCTCCCGCGGAATTCTGGCGACGCTACGCTGCCGGGGAGTTCTCGAATCGGTAGAATACTATTGTCGCTCCCATCCTACGATCAGCGACTTTCATTCATTGCGCAGCATCGAGAGGTCGCAGGAATGATCGCGCCCCAGAACATCCTCGGGTACGTCAAGGCGGAGCCGTTTCGGCCTTTTCGTCTTCACCTGGCGAGTGGTCGGACCTTTGACGTTCGCCATCCTGAGATGATCGAGGTCCTCAGGAGCAGCATTTTGATGTTCAAGTCAACCGGTGACACACCTCGGAGATTCCGGACGAGTGGGAAAGCGTTTCGCTGATGCTGACGGAATCGATCTCTCATCTCGAAAGTTCGGTGCATTGAATCCCGCAAGTGAATCAACGAGCAGGAGCCGGACGTGCTGACGCCACGACAAATGATCGAGTTCATATCGGCAGAGCCTTTCCGCCCGTTCCGCATCCACATGGCAAGCGGCCGAACGTTCGAAATCGGTCATCCTGAAATGATCAAAGTCGGTCGATCATCGGTGACTGTGTATCAGCGACCCGACGGCGATGGCGACCAGCCGGAACACTGGCATGAGGTCTCGCTGATGCTGCTCGAGTCGGCCGAGCCGATGGACACGAAATCATCTTCGCGAAAGAACTCCGGCAAGAAGCGGTGAACAGCCGAGTGCATTGCTGCCTGCCGCCCAGAATCGAGCGTGAGGTCTGATGGAACTCCTGCCAGTCGTTGAGAACGGCCCGGACGCGACGGCGACGTTCGTCTCCGGTCCCCGGCACCCCAAAGGGACGTACGCCTTTGTCAGCCTGGGTTGCCCGAAAAATCTCGTCGACAGCGAGAAGATGCTCGGGCACCTGGCGCTCGACGGCTATTCGCTCGTCTCATCGCCCGATGGGGCCGATTTCGTCATCGTCAATACGTGCGGCTTCATCGACAGCTCGCGGCAGGAGTCGAAAGGCGTCATCCGCGAAATGCTGGATCTGAAGCGCGCCGGCCGCACGGGCGGCGTCATCGTCGCCGGGTGTCTGCCGGAGCGGATCGACGGCGGGCAGCGCGAGGCCGGCGGCAAGTCGGCGCCCGCTCTGCCGGGTCTGAGCGTGCTGCCGGTCGCGGAGGAGCCGCCGCGGCCGGCGACGCGCAGCCGGCTGCTGCAGGAGTTTCCGGACATCGACCACATCGTGGGCGTGTTCGGTCGCGATGAAATCACCCGTGTGGCGGACCGGCTGGTCGGCGGCGCCCGCGAGCAGCGGGAATTGTTCCGCCCCGCGCCCATCACGGCGCTCGACGACCGCTCGCGGCTGCGGATCACGCCGGCCCATTATGCGTACCTGAAAATCAGCGAAGGCTGCGACCGCACGTGCACGTTCTGCGCGATTCCGATGATGCGCGGCCGGCATATCACCAAGCCCATCGAAGCCGTCGTCGCAGAGGCGCGCGAACTGGCGGCCGACGGCGTCCGCGAGCTGATCCTCGTCGCCCAGGATACCACCTACTACGGGCTGGACCTGTACGGGGAAGTGCGGCTGGTCCAGCTCCTCAAGGAACTCGAAGCGGTCGAGGGGCTGAAGTGGATTCGGCTGATGTACTTGTACCCGGTCCACTTCACGGACGAGCTGATCGACACCATCGCCGGATCCGAGCGGATCATCCCGTACCTCGACATGCCGCTCCAGCACATCAGCGACCGCGTGCTGAAGCGGATGCAGCGCCGGGTCAACCGCCGGCAGACGATCGAGCTGGTCGAGAAGTTGCGGGCGCGGATTCCCAACGTCGTGTTGCGGACGACGTTCATCACCGGCTTCCCCGGCGAGACCGACGCCGAGTTTGCGGAATTGGCCGGTTTCGTCCGCGAGGCGCGGTTCGAGCGGATGGGTGTGTTCACGTACTCGCTGGAGCCGGGCACGCCCGCGGAGAAGCTCGACGGCCATCTGCCCGAAGACGTGAAACAGGCCCGCCGCGACGAACTGATGGCACTGCAGCAGCAGATCGCCTTCGAGTTCGCCGATTCGCTGGTGGACTACGAGCTGGACGTGCTGGTGGACGAACCGCTCGAGGAGGGCCTGTGGCTCGGCCGCACGTATGCCGATGCGCCGGAGATCGATGCATCGGTCTACATTTACGGCGAAGGGCTGGAGCCGGGCCAGTTTGTTCCCGTTGAGCTGATCGAGCGGCGCGAGTACGATTGGGTCGGTTCTCCGTGCTGCGAGGTCGACGATGGCCGCAATGGGAACTGAAGCCGGAGCCGCCGGCCACCAGCAGGTGCGGCTCGTCACGGCGCCCGCGCCCATCACCAAGAACGCGCTCGCGCTACCGAACCTGATCACGATCAGCCGGCTGTTCCTCGCCGCGGCACTGTTCACGCTGATCGCGCTGTACACGGAGGGCTACGAGCGGAACCCGGGCGCCGGCTGGTGGCTGACGGCGACGTTCTTGTTCGTGCTCGCGGCGGGGACCGATTTCCTCGACGGCCTGATCGCCCGCCGCTGGGGCCTGGTGAGCACGCTGGGCCGCATCCTCGACCCCTTCGCCGATAAAATCATCATTGTGGGGGCATTCGTGTTCCTGCAGGATCCGCGGTTGAACTCGGGCATCGCGAGCTGGATGACGATCGTGGTCATCGGCCGCGAAATGTTCGTCACCAGCCTGCGGGGCTTCCTGGAGCATCACGGCCGCGACTTCTCGGCCAGCCTCAGCGGGAAGGCCAAGATGATCATGCAGTGCATCGCGGTGACGGCGAGCCTGTTGTCGCTCAGCCCGCTGGTGCAGAGCACGTTCCCGCACTTCAATGTGCTGCGCGACGTTCTGATCTGGACGACGGTCGCCGTCACGCTCTACAGCGGCCTGTTGTACATTTACCGCGCCTGGCAGATGCTGCGGCCGCAGGCGGTGTGAGCGGCGCTACTCGACCGGCTCCACATACGCCCACGCCTCGCGCGGCCCGTCCGGTGTTTCGACCGTCACCGGGATGCGGCGGTACTCCGGGCCGGAGGTCTCGCCGGGGGGAATGCCTTCCAGTGCGTCGCAGCCGCGGAGCGTGTCGTCGTATTGCTCGGGGCGTAGAACATAGAGTTCGCCGTCGACGGTTCCGCCCGGCGCGGGGCGGATCATCAGCGGCCGGACGCGCTCGAAGTCGCGCAGCCGTGCTGGCAGCATGAGTTCGTAGCGGCCCACGAGCAGATCGTGGTTCCACTGGCCGCGCCGCAGCGAGCCGAACACGAACAGCGGCAAGCGTTCCGCGATCGCCTTCGCTCGGTTGAAGCCCACGGGTTGCAACCCGTGGGCTTCGCTTTGCGACTGACGGGCTTCGGGGACGTTGACGCCCAGCCGCTCCGCCAGCCGGCCGAGCTTCGCCCACGTGCCTTCATCGAGGGGGATGCCCTCGCGTTCGCGCTCCCTGCGCAACGCTGCACTGCGGTCGCCCGGCAGGCGGATTGCTTCAACACCCGGCCGACGCCGCACATCGCGCACGTATTCGATCAACTTGGCGGCTTCGCTCTCGAAATGTCGCCGGCCGGCGTGTCGCTCCGGATCCCACAAGACGAGCAGCACGTTGTTGGTGCCGATCGCTCCTTCCGGCGCGGGCGGGCACCAGCCGCCGGATAGCCCGCCCACCAGCACATCCAGCAGGAGTCCCAGCCCGAAACCCTTGTAGCCCTGTTCGCCGCCCATCGGCAGAATCGATCCCGGCGGATCCGCGAAGCGGACGTTGGGATCGGTCGTCGGGCGGCCTTCCGAATCGAGCAGCCAGCCCGGCGGACACTCGCGGCCGGCCGTCCGCGTCACGTGAACCTTGCCGTTGGCGACCGCGCTTGTCGAGATGTCGAGCACCAGCGGCTCGCCGCCGGTGGGAACGCCGATCGCGATGGGGTTCGTGCTGATCCGCGGCTGCGTGCCGCCGGGCGGTGCCACGCACTTCAGCACGCCGTTATCGTTGACGCTCATCATCGCGGCCAGTCCCTCGCGCGCCGCCCGTTCGACCCACTCGCCGAGCCGCCCCACGTGGCCGCAATTGCGCACGGTTCCACAGGCGACGCCCACGGCGCGGGCCTTGGGGATGAGCCGCTCGATGAGCCGCCGGCACTGCATGTGCCCGAAACCGCGGTTGGCATCGCCCGCGAGCAGGGCCGGCGTCTCGGCGACGACCGACAATTCAGCCCCCGGCACAAGCTGCCCCTTGCGCATGAGGCCGGTGTATTCCGGCACGCGGATCACACCATGCGACTCGTGCCCGCAGAGGTTCGCAAGCACCAGGCTCTCTGCCGTCACGGCGGCCTCATGCTCCAGCGCGCCGGCGGTCTGAAGCAGCGCGGCGGCGTAGCGGCGAAGCTCGTCCGCGGAGATTAGCACCCATTGTTCCATCAAATCCGCCTCGCTCCGGAACCTGACTGTGTCGATCTCGAAGACCCGTAGGAAGACCCGTAGTGTGGATTTCAATCCACACGACCATCGGCGCATTGTGGCCGCGCCGGAGATCGCTCGCTACGATGAACGTCGGCGGGCAATCCAGCGACACGCACACCCTGCCGTGACTACGGGGGAGATCGAGTCATGATCCGTCCGCACCTCATCGCCGCCGTCTGCGCGCTGGCCGCGATGGCCCTGGCCACCGCAAAGCTGTCGGCGCAGGTCGCCGTCGGCGGACAAGTGCAGGGGCAGGTTCAAGGCCAGGTGCAGGGACAGGTCGCCGGCGGTGCGGCCGGCGGCATCGCGATCGACGCCCAGGGCGTCGTCACGCCCAAGTTCGCGCTTCTGCGGGGGACGAAGCTCCCGCAGGCGCGGCTGGACGCGGCGGCGGCGCAACTCGTCTCCGACGACGTCAACCGCTCCAGCGCCTTGCGCAAAGTATCGCTCGTGCGTCTGGAAGCCGCCTGCCGCGAGTTTGCCGACAAGAAGCAGGACGTGCCGCCCGACATGCAGTTCCTCGCCGGGCTGCAGCGGATCGACTTCGTCTTCGTCTATCCCGAAGAGGGCGACCTCGTGCTCGCCGGTCCGGCCGAAGGCTTTGCACCCGATGCGACCGGCCGCATGGTGGGCGTCTCGACGGGCCGCCCGCCCTTGCGGCTGGACGACCTGCTCGTCGCACTGCGGGCTCTCGAGCGGGCCGGCACGCTGGGCTGCTCGATCGATCCCGTGCCCGATCGACTGGCGGCCATGGCGCAATTCGTGGCGAACAACAGCGGTCTGGCGGCACCGGGATTGGCGCAGGCGCGCTTTCAACAGATGGCGAAGATCCTGGGCCTGCAGGACGTGAAGGTCTGGGGCGTGCCGGCCGAATCGCATTTCGGCCAGACGCTGGTCGAGGCCGATTATCGCATGAAGCGGCTGTCGCTGGCGCTGGAAGATCCGAAAGTCCGCGGCTTCCGCAGCCAGTTGGCGCTGATCGGCGCGAACGGCAATGCGGTGCAGCGGTTCTGGTTCATCCCGCTGTACGAGGCGATCGAAACCACCCCCGAAGGCGATGCGTTCCATCTGAGCGGGCAGCGGGCACAGCTTCTCTCGCAGGAGGAATTCGTCGATCGGGCCGGCCGGCGGAGCAACGCCCCGTTCACCCGCGTCTCAACGCAGCAGTTCGCGAAGATCTTCACCGAAAAGTACAACGAGCTGGCCGAACGCCTGCCGATCTTTGCGGAACTCCAAAACCTGATCGACCTGGCGATCGTGGCGGCGCTGTTCAAGAAAGAACGGCTGCCGGAGAAGGCCGGCTGGGACATGGCGCTGTTCCTCGACGCGGACCGCGTTAAGATCCCGCTGGGCCACGCGCCGCGACAGGTGCAGACCGTGTATAACTTCAAGAAGGCGCAGCGTGGCGTGCTGGTCGCGCTCGTGGGCGGCGGCGTGACGATCGACGCCATCGAGACGGTTCGCGCCGCGGAGTTCAAGACCGACGACGACCGCCGCCTCGCGGGCGCGCGCAGCGAGGCGAAGCGCGAGGCGGCTGCGGACGAGGCTCAGCCGTGGTGGTGGGACTGAGAGATCGGATAGCCGTAGCACAAGCGTCTCGCTTGTGCGGAATACCGGTCACGTTCGCACGTCACTCGTTGTTCGAGCAAGTGGGACGCTTGCTCTACGGGACGGCGACATGCATCTGACGTCCCGCGTTCCGGCGGCGATCTTCATCGCCCTCTGGCTGGCCTTCGCGGGCTGGCACTTTCTCCGACACGCGATCGGCGACGCGGCGCGGGGAGCCGTCGGCTACGGCTGGACGTGGGACATGTATCCCGGCTACGCAGCGGCTTCCTCGCGCCGCGTCGCAATTGCACGCACCGCCAGCGGCCGTTACCTGCTGCTTGCACCGAACGACGCGCTCGCCTTCCGGCTGCACGGGCGACGCGGAGAACACGAGAGTGACGGCGTGCCGCTGCCGCGCGGCTTGTCTCGCCTCGATCTGAACCACCGGCTCGAGTTCTTCCGAGACGCGGCGGAATCGGCCATCACACGACGAAGCGCCGGCAAAGAATTGGATCCTGTAACTCACATCTCGCTGGTCGAGGCGTACTGGCCGTCGCGTTTCAACCTGCCGGACGACCTGTACCTGGCGGAGCACGGCGAGCCAAAGCCGCACCGGCGGTACTGGCGGGTCGTCGATGAGGCGTCGGTGTCCGCCAACGGCCAAGCGAGCTGGCTACGGGCCGACAACTCACGGGGTCAGACCCCTTTGCGGGCGAACGATGCAGAACAACCTTAAACGCGTAACCCGCAAAGGGGTCTGACCCCTTCGCACGACCCGTCTCGACCATGAACCGCTTCTTCTTTGCGCCGGAAAGCCCGCGGCTGCTGGCGATCGTGCGGATCGCCGCGGGAGCGGCGCTGCTTTACGACGCTGCCCGGCACTGGCCGCACGCGGTCGAACTCTATTCCCGCGCCGGACTGCCGATGCCCGCCTTTCCCGATGCCGGGCCGGTTCCGCCGATTCCGTCGATGACGATGGCGAACGTGGCCCAGACGCTGCTCCTGTATGTGCTGGCGGCGACAATGATCGGCTGGTGGACGCGGACGAGTGCCGCACTGAGTTTCGTCCTGCTGGGCTGGCTGTCGCTGCTGGATTTGCCGGCGACGCTGACGAAGTCCACGATGATCGGACTGCACGCGTTGTTGCTCATGTCGGTCTCGGGAGCGGGCCGGGCGTGGTCGCTCGACAGCGCGCTCGACCCGCAGCGCCGCCGGCGGACATTGCTTGCGGCGGCGTGGCCGCGGCGACTGATGCAGGTCCTCGTATGCAGCATCTATTGGGGCGCGGCCGTCACCAAGATCCGGCTGGCCGATTTCGCCACCGGAGACCTGCTGGAGTTCTCGCTGTTGAGCGACGCCTGGGGAGGCACACGCTTCGGCCTGTGGCTCAGCACGCAGCGGCCGCTCGTCGTCGCGGTCAGCATCGCGACGGTGTGGTTCGAGCTGTTCTTCCCGGTGCTGATCTGGTTCCGCCGCACGCGCCGCTGGGCGCTGGCGGCGGCCGTGGTCTTTCATGTCGCGCTCGCTGCCACGATGCGGCTGGGCATCTTCCCCTACATCATGCTGGCCGCACTGGCCGCATTCCTCGAACAGCGTGATCTGGATCAACTCCGGCGGCTCACTCTGGTTCCCCCCCTTAAGGGGGGGCCAGGGGGGGTTGCGCGGGACGATCGACAGTTCTCCGGATCGACCCCCCCTCACCCCCCCTTAGTAAGGGGGGGAACTGCCGTGTGGACCTCGGCGAGCGCGTACGTGGCGTGCGCGATTGCCGCGGCGTTTGCGGCGATTTCGCTGGCACCCGAAGCGCCGATGGCGGCCACCCTCGAGTGGCCGGAACTCCACGCGCCCGACGTCGATGTGGTGCTCGCTGAGCAGAAGCTCAACCACGCCGATTATCTGCACCGGCTGGAGTTGGGCAGCCGGCTGGGGTATCGGCAGGTGTTCGGCCCCAGCGAGCGGTTTGCTGCGGGCGCAGTCGTTTATGCGCTGGCCCGGTTCGCGCTCAACGACGAGCCGCTCGATCTCGACTGGATCCTGCTGGCCCCGGATGGCCGCGAGGTCGCGCGGCACAGCCTGCGGCTCTCGCCGGCCCTGAGCTACGCTTCGGTGCCGTTCGCCATACCGGCTGACGCCCCGCTCGGGGGTTACCAGCTCATCCTGCAGATTGCCGGCGTTGAAGCGGCGCGAAGGCCGTTCGTGCTGACGGCCACAGACGATTGAGCCGGACGAATTTCGGAGGAGCCGGGGGAGCTTCAGACTTTTTTCTGCGGGCGGTCTTGCTACACTGGAGTCCTTCGGATGCCGCGTGCGCGGCCGGTGGAACCGTCTGCAAAGGAGTGAGCCTTCATGGAAGCCGTCTCGCCGCTCGATGCGCTCCCGGAGCCCAGCACGGCAGGAATCGATCGCGACCGCCCGCACCAGCTCGAAGAAAGCGTTCAGCGGGAACTCTTGAGCGCGCCGCGTTGCCGCTTTTCGTCGCTGGTCGTGAGGAGAATTGCCGGCGGCGTCTGTCTGGAGGGCGTGCTGGAAGCCGCCGGCGCCCTGCCCGACATTGCCAGCCTGGCGCGGCGTGTGGCGGGGGTCGAGCAGGTGCTCAACCACCTTGTCGTCCGACGTCCGCGGCCCAAAGGCTGAACGGCTTTGAGCCAAAAACGACGGCTGATCCGCGGCCGAACTCGGCTTTGCGACTCGGTGAAGTTGTGATATCGTCCGCGCGCTCTGGCTAGTCCTGGCAGCACGGATGCGCAGGCGGCAGACCCATTGAGACGGCAAGGAGGCCACCATGAGTTATCGCCAGATCCAGCAGGATCTCTCGGTCCAAATCCGCTGGCTCATCCGGCGCGACATGACCGAGGTGCTCGACATCGAACGGGACAGCTTCGAGTTCGCCTGGACGGAAGAAGATTTTCTGTGCTGCCTGCGGCAGCGCAACTGCATCGGCATGGTCGCCGAGCACGATCGCCGGATCGTCGGTTTCATGATCTACGAACTGCACAAGTCGCGGCTGCGGATCCTGAATTTCGCGGTGCACCGCGACGCCCGCCGGCACGGCGTCGGCCGGCAGATGCTCCGGCGGCTGATCGACAAGCTCTCGCAGCAGCGCCGCAACGAGATTCTGTTGCACGTGCGGGAAACGAACCTCGCCGCGCAGCTCTTCTTCCGCAACCAGGGCTTCATGGCCGTGGGCGTGCTGCGGAACCACTACGACGATACGACCGAAGACGCCTACGCGATGACGTTTCGCCTCGATGCGGACGAGGCCGTTCCGCATCCGTTCGCGCAGCGGAACCGCATTTCGGAGTACGACATCTCCGACGCCGCCTGACGAGCTTGCGAAGGGTGCTCGCTGCACTTGAATGTCGGGCGGCGATTGTGTAGGTGAGGGACTTCGCAAGTCTTTCGACCAAACACATTCCTCCGCCGCGCGCCGCCGCGCGGCGGCCCCGATACTTCGAGAGTTCCATCGTGGCTGAAGACATCGCTTCACGTGAGCATTTCGGCGCGTCGAAACTCGAACTGCAGCCCCGCACGCCGCAAACCCGGCCGCAGACGATTCCCCAGCTTGCGGTCAACCAGCGCACGACCTGCCGCTGGTCGCTGATCGACGATGTCGCCGCCTACAGCGAAGCCGGCGCGGCAGGCATCGGCCTGTGGCGGCCGAAGCTGGCGGAGTTCGGCGAGGAGCGCGCCCTCGAGCTCATTCGCGAGAGCGGCCTGGCGGTGTCGAGCCTGTCGTGGGCGGGAGGCTTTACCGGCGAGAACGGCTACTCGTGGCTCGATGCCGTCGCCGATGCCCGCGACGCGATCGCTGCGGCCGGCGAACTGGGGGCCGGCTGCCTGGTGTTGGTGAGCGGTCCGCAACGCAATCACATTCGCCCGCATGCCCGGCGGCTGTTGTGCGACGCGCTGGTGCAACTGGGCGACTTTGCGGCCCAATGCGGCGTCACGCTGGCCGTGCAGCCGATGCACCCGCAACAAGGCGCCGACTGGACGTTCCTTTCGCGGTTGGATGAGTCGCTGGAGATCCTCGACGCCTGCGAGCATCCGGCGGTGGGGCTGGCGTTCGATCTCTTTCATCTGCGCGACGAGGCCGAGCTCGCCGCGCGCATTGGAGAGCTCGCGCCGCGCGTGGCGCTCGTGCAGTTGAGCGATGCGGCGCGCGGCCACGATGGGCGGTGGGAGCGCTGCGCGTTCGGCGAGGGCGAGCTGGGGGTCGACGAGACGGTGCAGGCCTTCTTCGACGCCGGTTACCGCGGGTTCTTCGAGATCGAAATCTGGTCGGAACGCTTGTGGTCCGGCGACCTGCGCGAGACACTGAGGGTCTGCTGTGATCGGTTCGGCTTGGTGTGCGGCTGAGCGCCCCAGCGCCCCTGTTGACGGGGCGGCCGGCCCGCTCGCTTTTCCATCCCTCCCGCCGAACTTGCCGGCCGCTCTGTGTGTCGCGGCCGGTCCCGCCTTTGATGTCTCACGAAACGTTTTCGCTCGACGAGCTGGCTCGCCATCTCGGCCGGGACCGGCGGGAGATCGAAAAGCTCGCCAACCGCGGCCGCATCCCCGGTCGAAAGGTCGGCGAAGACTGGCTGTTCCACGAGCAGGAGATCACGCACTGGCTCGAGACCGAGATGCGCGAGTTCACCGACCGCGAGCTGGCGGTGGTGGAAGAATCGCAGCGCTCGACCGAACTCGACGCCGAAATCCCCGTGACGACGCTCCTGCGTCCCGAGACCGTGCAGGTGCCACTGGAAGCCCGCACGCGACGGAGTGTGCTGGAGAGCCTCGTCGAAGTCGCCGGCCGCACGTGGCAGATCTGGGAGCCGGCCGCGGTGCTGGCCGCCGTTCGCGAGCGCGAGGAATTGCACTCGACGGCGTTCGGCAACGGCGTCGCTTTGCCCCACCCCCGCAATCCGTTGCCCGATGCACTGGGGGAGTCGATTCTGGCCTTCGGTCGCACGTTCTCCGCCATTCCTTTCGGCGGCACGCGGCAGGGACTGACAGACCTGTTCTTTCTGGTCCTCTGCCGCGATTCCAGGCAGCATCTGCAGGTGCTGGCGCGGCTGGGACGGCTGATCCAGCAGCCCGAGTTCCTCGCGGACCTCCGCGCGGCCGATGACAGCGCGGCGGCGTATCGCGTCATTTGCGACGCCGACCAGCGCGTCGGTCGAGAATAGGCAACGCGGCGCGTCTCGAAAGCCGGTAGTGTGGATTTCAATCCACACGGCCGATGATGCTCAATGGCACGTGAATGTCTAACTCGGTCGTGTGGATTGAAATCCACACTACCGTACCGTCACCGCGTCCAGACCTTGAGCAGATTGAGGACGCGCCGCGGAGCCGGGGCCGGCTCGTGCGTCATTTGCTCTTCAGCGGGCGGTGCTTCTGGCTCGGCGGGAGCCGCGTCATGTTCGTTCGGTGCCGGAGGCTGCTCCAGCGTCCCGGGCACAGGAGGGCCGGGAAGCTCGCAACAATTGCAGGCGGCCGGTGCGTCCTCGATTTTCCACTCGCAGACGCAGGTTTCGCCGATCTCGATCGAGTCCTTCTCGAAAACTTTCACGTACTTGACGCGGCCGCAGCGCGGCTGCCAGCCTTCGCAGGCCCCCTCGCCTCCGACGCACCCCGCACACCCGCATTCGACCTGTGGCTTCTCCCAGGGGAACGTGATGTCCGGGACGCAGATCGGCTTGCACTCGACGTTGTAGCACGTCTTCTTCAGCTTCTCGGTCTTCACTTCGGGCCGGCAGATCTTCGCCGCACAGGGCGGACAGCCGGCGCAATCGCCGCAAGCAGACGTGGCGGAGCAGGCATGGTCCGCGGCGGCGGCGATGGCCGGACCAGTCGCGAGGCAGAGCGCAATGGCGAGGCACGTGCGATTCATCAGCTTCACTCCGTCAAAGCTTCGCGACCGGAACAACTCGCGGCACGCCCGCCAGTGGCGACGACAGCACCGCAGTGGCCCCTGAATTCCGGCCGCGCACGGACCGCAGGCGCGGCCGGATCGCGACCACCAGTTTGTTCGGCACAGCCGTCACAGCCGGATGATGAAGAGAGCCCGGGGCCGCGGAATCGGAAGAGTTTGCCCCGCTTAGCACGTGACGGGGGGACGGGGGGACGGGGGGACGGGGGGGATAGGATGAGCGCCGGCGGTCACCTTGTCACCTTGTCACCCGCGCGCTGCGCGAGCAGATACGCAACGAGGTCGAGGAACTCGGCCTTCGGCAGAGCGGCTTCGGCTCCCTCGCCGGCGGCGTGGGCGAAGGCGGGCATCAGCGAGAGCTTCGAAGGCACGCGCTCTTCGATGTTGTCCTTCGGTACAGTGAATTCCTTGCCTTGGTTGTCGGCGAGTACGACCAAGGCGCCTTCCTCGCGGCGAATGAGACCGCTGGCGACCTTGCCGCTCCCCAGCACGAGCGTGGTGGTGCGGAACGCGACGTCGACGTTACGGTTCGGGTCGAGCACGTCTTCCACGACCCGCTCCAGTCCCCGTCCGCCGATGCCGTCGAGATTCGGGCCGACCTTGCCGCCCTTCTCGCCGATCTGATGGCACGCGGCACAGTACTTGGCAAACACGGCCTGCCCGGCTTCCGGGGACGGCGGCGGTGCGGTGCTGCGGTATTCGGTAATGCGTTCAGCGATCAGCCGCGCGAGCGTTTCGTCCACCGAGGGCAGTCCCGCGGTCAGCTCGGCCATCCGCTTTGCGCCGCGCTCGGGCAGAGCCGCTTCGATGCGGGCCGCGATCGCCGCATCCTGTAACAGCCGTGGCGAAGCGAGTCCTTTGCCGATGACCTCCAGCAGTCGCCCGGCACCGCTGGCGTCGCGGGCCATTTCCGCCGCCAGCAATGCCTGCACGCGCTGCGGAACGGCCCGGAAGGCGTCGTGCAGCACGCGCATTTGTTCGGCGTCGTCGCCGCCGGCCACCGCCGCGGCCGCCCGCTGTGCCAGTTCTTCAGAGACGGACGGCTCGCCAACGACGATCGACAGCACGCTCGATACCGCGTTGTCGTTGATCGACGCGATCGCGCGCGCGGCCGCGGCCTGCTCCACTCGCCCCGCATCCCCGCGGAGACGTTTCGCCAGCGGGTCGCGCAAGGCGCCGAGCTTGAACCGCTCGGCGATTTCGGCTGCGGCGACTTGCCGGACCGTCGCGCGGCTGGGGGCGATCAGCGGAAGCTCCACGACCGGCGGGTCCAACCGCCCCAATGCCAGCCAGGCATAGGCCGGACCGTTGTCGCCGTCGGTCAGTTCCAGCCGCACGCGCCGACCGCGATGTGCGGCGAGATCCCATTCGACGTGCTGAGCCGTATCGTTCCGCGGCGGAAAGGCCTCGGCCAGGATGCCATTTGTCTGCACGTCGCGCAGCCGCACATGGTTTTCCGCGTGCGGCGGCCGGTCGGGGAACCCACGGTGTCCTGCCAGATAGAACGACAGCCGCGGCGGAGCTTCAAACTCGGACGAGCTCAGCGTGCCCGTGAATCGTTCGCCGCCCGGCGGCAGGCTGCACAGAAACGTCGCCGTCATATCGCCGTCGGCCGAACGCCGCTGTTGCAGAAACCATGGGTTCGTGGTGTCGGCTCGACCCGCGAGCGGCCGGTTGGCCCACGTGCCTCCCGCGGGCTCGGACGCCTCGAGCAAATCGCGGGCGAGTTCCGCCGCCCACTCCCTGACCTCGGTGCCGAACTCGCCGCCGCGTCGCTCCAGCCCGGCGCGCACCGACTCCAGCAGCTCCAACTGAAAGTCGAGATCGTCCGCAAAGTTCGCGCGCACGAACGCCACCAGGTGCGGCGTCTGGTCCGCAGGCGCATGCCGCGCCGCGTGGGCCACGCACTGAACCAGCTTCTCCGCCGCGACGCTTCGCCCGCGGACAAATGCAAGCAGGAACCGGCCCGCCTCGGGGGCGGCAATGGCCAAAGCCGCATCGGCGATTGCGCCGGCGTCTCGCTCGTTCAACTCCGCTTTCGGTTCCATCAGTCGCTCGAACGCCCCCGGACTTTGAAGTTGGTTTTTCAACGAGATTCGCAGGGCGTGATGCAGCAGCACGTCGTCATCCGGCGCATCCGCGAGCGCCGCCAGCAGCGGCCGCAGGTGTTGGCCGTGGGGATGTCGGGCGAGAGCGTCGGCGGCGGCCCGGCGCACGAAGCCGTCGTCACCGCCCAGCCCTGCCAGCGCCAACTCGCGCTGCCGGGCATTCCACTCGGACATCTCGGAGAGGACCTTCATCGCGTGCGTGCGGAGCAGGCGGTCGTCGCCCGCGGCGGTTGCCAGCGTCTCGTCGGCCAGCAGGTTCAATCGGAAGAGCACCCACAACAGTTGACTCCGCTGCCGCGCGCTGCGCGAGATGTTGAACCACTTCTCGAACGCCGCCCACTCGCGCGCGACTGCACCCGTCGGCGGCTCATCGCCCGATCGATACGCCGGCGTCGTATCGACCAACTCGTGCATTGCCAGCAGGCGGACCGAGAGGTTCGGATGGTCGAGCTGCGGGATTAGCTCTTCCGCCCGAGCCCGCTTCTCCCGCGCGAGACGACGAGACTGCCCCTCGGCATCCTCCATCCTCAATCCTCCATCCTCGCCGGCCGACCGCTCCCGCGTTTGTCGGTCCTCAACCTTCGATCCTCGATCCTCCGCTCCCGTGTACACAATCCGCCAAATCCGCCCCCGCTCGCGGTCGCGGCCGGGGTGGTCGAGCGGCACTTCGTAGTGGCCGATGATCCGGTTGTAGAAATCGGCAACATACAGCGCCCCGTCGGGGCCGAGTTGCACATCCACGGGGCGGAACCACGGGTCGTCGGACACGACGAAGTCCGGTAGAGCTTCCGCGATCACCGTCGAGCCTCGCTGCACCAGCCGGTTGCGGTTGATGCGGCTGGTCATCACGTTGCCGCTGAACGCGTTGCCGCGGTACTCCGCCGGGAAGTCCTCGGCCTCGTAGACGGCGAGGCCCGCGATGGCGGTGGAATCGTGCGTGTGCTGCATCATGGGCGGGACAAAGCCCAGCCCGTCGTGCGGCTTACCGAAGCTGGGGTAGTACCCGCCGCGGACGAGTTGATACAGCGGCTTCGAGTGGCAGTCGGCCGTGAACAGGTTGAACAGCCCGTCCAGTGCCATGCCGAACGGGTTGACCTGCCCGTGCGTGAAATGCTCGACACGCGAGCCGTCGGGGCGGAAGCGGTAGGTGTTGCCCGACTGCATGCTGACCTTATGGCCGTCGGTGCCTGTAACCGTTGTGTGGTTGTTGAATCCGTGACAGGCGTAGATCCAGCCGTCGAAGCCGCGGCGGAAAGAGTTGTTCATGCCGTGGGTATCGCGTTCCCAGCCCATGGGGCCGTAGAGCTGCGTGCGGACGTCGGCGCGTCCGTCGCCGTCGGTGTCGCGCAGCCGCCAGATGTAAGGAATGCTCCAGCAGATGACGCCGTCCTGGTACGGGCAGAGCCCGATCGGAATGTTCAGCCCGTCGGCGAACGTGGTGATGGAGTCGGCGCGTCCATCGCCGTCGGTGTC
>JAHWKJ010000044.1 GCA_019347905.1 Planctomycetota bacterium | reverse complement strand
GGCCAGCGGCACCGGCTGGGCATCGACGGCGAACAGCACGACGCTGGGGGACAGCCGCAGCAGCCGCGCGAGTTCCGCCGAGACGACGCGCAGCCGCTCCTCGGCCTCCAGCCGTTCGCGGCGGCGGTCGGAGAGTTCCGCCTGCGCTCGTTCGGCGTCGGCCCGCAGGCCGATTCCACCCTCGGCGAACTCTTCGGTGATCCGCGCCAGCTCCTCGGCATAGCCGATGGCCTCGTCGGCGATCGCGATCTGCGACTGGGCCTGGAGCAGTTCGAGGTAACGGGCGGTGACTTCGAGCAGCGTATCGTTGAACACGGCCGTTTCGTCGGCCTGCGCGGCGGCGGCCGACTGCCGAGCGGCGAGCGGTTCGAAGTAGATGTCGGCCGGCGAGATATCGACAAACAGCCGGGGCGGTCCGCCGGCGCCACCATTCAGCGGGACGTCGTCCAGCTTCGCTCCGCCGCCGACGAATACTGATTCGCGGTTGACCTCGATCACGCCGCCCCGCGTGTCCTGGATCCGGCCGGTGTGTGTGTTGTAGGCGACGCCGGCATTCAGCGTCGGAATCCACAGCACTTCGGCCCCTTCCAGCCGGGCGACGGCCTCGCGGACTCGCTCCGTCGCCAGCGCGATCTGCAGGTTGTTGGCCCCGGCGAGTTCCAGCGCGGTGCCGAGATTGATGGGAAAGGTCTCGTCGGCCGGCGGCGATGCTTCCGGAAGCGGGACTGGCGGTTGATCGGGCAGGGGCGAAACGAGGAGTGATTCCGCCGCTGAATCCGTCTCGTGCGCCGCCGTTTCCACGCCGTCCAGCTCGGTCGCGTGGCGATCCGACGGCTGCGCAGCTCTCACAAGCTCGGCGTCAGCCGACGGCACGTCTGTTTGCGATGCAGCCCGGAGTGTTGCTGCCGCCACCGCACGATCGACCGGCTGCAGCTTGGACGATACGGCGATCGTCGCTTCGCTGCGTTTCGCCGGTCCAAGCGCTACGTGGGCCTGGCAGCCGCTGAGAGCGACGACCAGCGTCAGTAGCAAGGCAAAGCATTGCCGCAGGAGCATGGGCCGAATCCTCCGTGAGTCGTCTGATCGCCTGCGGCTCCTTGTGCGGAAGCCATGCAGATCGACCAGATGCCAGAAGGATCATCGGCAATCGCCACGCAGCACTTAAGTTCTTCTGTAGCAGGCAGTTGCGATGTACGCCCGGAGTCCGGACGCACCGCGGGCGCGCCGTGGAACGCGCCCGCGGTGTCGTCGCCTTCGAGACCGATTCGCCGCGGGTCAGCCGGCTGCCGGCGCTTTGCCGATCTTCTTGTCGACCTCGCCCATCAGGTGCTCGAACTGCTTGCGGGCGATGGCCCATGTCGTCTTGCTGAGCGGGACGGCGCAGTGGCCTTTGCCTTTGCAGGTGTTCTGCCCGGGATAGCCGCCGCAGCCGCCTTGCCCGGCGCAGTCGTTCATCCCGTTGCAGGAGTGGGCCTTGACCGCGGCGCAGTTGCCCTGGCCGGCGCAGGCGTTCTCGCCGCCTTTGCCCTTCGTTTCGCAGGTGTTGAGGCCACGGCAGACGTGCGGCTCCTTGAGGAGGTGGTCGACATCGACGTTGTGCTTCGGCTTGTCGTCTTCCCTGGCCTTGGGCTTCGCGTCCTGCGCGAAGGCACTCCCTGTGCCGGCCAGCAGTCCGCCAAAGGCGGCCGCCGTCAGCCTGTGAAAGTCGCGCCGCTTGAGGGTCGGGTCGTTCATGATGCTTCTCCCTGGAACTTCAGAGACAGATCAGGCGAAAACGCACGAGCGTCCACAAAGTCTGTGGGATGGGCCGCTGGCGTTCTGTGCTCTGGCTCACAATCAGTTTTGATCAATTGATGACCTCAACGGCCTGGCCTTCGCGGACGAGGTTCTGGCCTTCGATGATCACCTGCGATCCGGCGGAGAGGCCACGGATCACCTGCACGCGTCCACCTTCGTTCAGGCCCAACTCGACCTCCCGCTGCTTCGCCTGGCCGTCTTCGATGCACAGCACGCACGGTTTCCCTGCGTCTGTCAGCACGGCATTGGCCGGCAGGAGCAGCGCATCGGGAACGTCGGCAAGCGCGATCGTGACGGAGCCGAACAGGCCTGGACGGAGGAACTTCTCCGCGTCGTTCAGCTCGATTTCCGTGCGCATGTTTCTGGTCGCGGAGTCGAGCGCGTCGGCAAAGCGAACCACCTTGCCCGGCAACGGCTGCCCGCGCGAGAAACTCACCTGGACCGGCTGGCCGATCTGGACCAGCCCGGCGTCTGCTTCCGGGATGTCGGCGACGATCCGCAAGCGGTCGACGCGCGCGAGCGTGAACAGCGGCTCGGTCTTCCCGGACGCCGCCGATTGAACGAAGGCGCCGGTATCGACCCAGCGGCGCGTGATGATGCCGTTGTAGGGGGCCGTGATCGTGGCATACTGCATCATGGTGCGCACGTACTCGGCGTCGGCCCGGGCGGCTTCGCGGCGCTTTTCGGCCACGGTGCGATCGGCGTGGGCCTTGTCGATCAGGGCGCCGGCGGCTTGCTCTTTGGCCTGGGCCGATTTGATGCGGGCCTCGGCAGCTTTGACAGCGGCACGGGCGGCCGCGAGCTGGTATTCGGCCTCGTCGAGCAACTCGCGGCTGACGGCGTCGCGATCCACCAGGCCCTTGAGCCTCCGGTGCTCCGTCTCGCGGAGCTGAAGCTGGCCCTGCTTTTCGAGCTGCTCCGCATCGGCTTCGAGCTTCAGCGCGTTCGCGGTCGCCAGCTCGGCCCTCGCCTGCGCGATGGCCGCGGTCGCCTGCGCAACTTCCGCGTCGGCCTGGTCGATCGCGGCCGTTTTCTGCAGAAGCTGCTGGTCCATTTCCGGAATCCACAGCCGGGCCAGCACCTGGTCCTTCGCCACTCGATCCCCGATGTCCAACGGGCGCGGCGTGCCGTCGGGGCCCTGGCTTTCCCCGAAGGTCTCGAGGTAACCGGAGACCTTCGTAGAGGTCCGTTTGTTCGTAGGGAGCGACGTACGCGGGGTGGGGAGTGGAGAACCGCTGCAGGTGCTCGGGCTCGAGCCGCAGCACCTTGACCGGCACTGGCTGATCCTGGCCGCGATTGTATTCACCGCCTTGGAGCGGTGCGACGGCCTGAGGACGACCACTACGAGCGGACTGTGCGTGCGCCGCCGACTCCTGGTCGGAACAGCCAGACAGCGCGGTCAGGAACACAACCGCCAGGCCTGCCGCAGTCGGTGCCGTCAGGCCCGCAGTTGCCCAGGCCACGGCTCGATGGGTCGATTTCCATCGTTTCGGCATTGCTTCGCTCCTCATTCTCGAGGCGTGTTCACACGGACGCGGGCGCGGCGGCAGTCTGGCGTGTGCCGCGGCCTTTGAAGATCACATACAGGCAGGGCACCACGAAGATCGACAGCGCCGTCGAGGCGGTCAGACCGCCGATGACCGCCCGGGCCAGCGGCGTGGTCGCCTGCCCCTCGTGCAGGGCCAGCGGAATGAGACCGACGATGACCGCCAGCATGGTCATCAGAATCGGCCGCAGCCGGATGGCGGCCGCTTCGACGGCCGCGTCCCGGATGGACAGGCCCCGCTCGGCCCGCAGCCGGTTGGCGAACTCGACCAGCAGAATCGAATTCGTCACTGCGATGCCCACCATGAAAATCACGCCCATGAACGACTGAATGTTCCAGGTCGTGCCGGTCAGAAACAGGATCGCCAGCACGCCGATGATGCCCAGCGGCACGGCGAACAAGATGATGAACGGGTCCAGGAACGACCGGAACTGCGCGACCATAATCAGATAGATCAGCACGACGGCCAGGATGAAGCCGAAGCCGAGGCTCTGGAACGATTCGCGCATGTTGGCGACCTCGCCGCCGACCTGCACGGCGTAACCGGGGAGCGTCTTGCCGGGCGCCTCGGGATCGGGCACCGGCCAGGAGGCCGTCTTGCCGCTGGTTTCGCCCTCGCCGCCCCACTGCGTCAGGAGCTGCTCGATGTCGGCGGCGACCGAACCGACGTCGCGGTCCTCGACGTTGACGTAGACGTCGATGACGCGGGCCAGGTCCTGGTGATTAATCTCCACGGGGGTCTTGCGGTCCCAGTCCACGTCTTTGACCAGGTTCTGAAGCTGCTGGGCCCGGTCCTCGGGGTCTTTCCCGCGGATGGGGGTGAGCATCAGGTTGTGCCAGTTGAGCAGTGCCGCAGGCAGCGTGACGCCCATGTAGATGTGATTGCCGCTGGCATCGTCGAGCCAGAAACTGGACTTCAGCACGTCGGAACCGTTGGTGGCGCTGAGCATGTTCTCGGCGGCGTCGCGCATGGTCACGCCGACGTCGGCCATCCGCTGGTGGTCCAGCTCCAGCCCGATGGTGGGATAGTCGATCGCCTGCTGAACGCGGACATCCACCGCCCCCGGCACGCTCTTGAGCCGCTCCCGGAGTTCCTGGGCGATCTCGTACTGGCGGAACATGTCGCGGCCGCGGACCTGCACGTTGATGGGCGCCGGCAGTCCGAAGTTCAACGCCGCGGAGATCATGCCGCCGGTGTTGAACGAGAACTGCGTGTCCTGGAAGTCCGGGTGCTCGGCGAACGCCCGGCGCAGCCGCTTGGCGTATTCCTGGCTGCTGACCGAACGCAGGTGCGCGTCGGTAAGCTGCACGAGGATGGTGGCGTCCATCGGCCCGGCGTTGGCGGTGTAGCCGGCCGGCCAGTCGAACAGCACCCCCATGTCGCTGAGGATCAGCCGCCGGTCGGATTCGGGGATCGCCGCCATGACGACGTCCTCGATGCCTCGGCCGGTCTTCTGTTTGCGGGTGACGCCGTTCTCGACGACCTTCAGTTCGCCGCTGATGCGCTCTTCCGATTTCTCGATCCGCGTGCCGGCCGGAAGGCGGACGTTGATGACGATCTGGTTGGCGTCGGTGACGGGGAACAACTCCTGGCCGAGCCACGGATACAAGCCGAAGCTGGCGACCAGCAGCGCGAGCGAACCCGCCAGGACCAGCCAGCGCACGCGCACGGCTCCTTTCAGCGCCCGCTTGTACGCGCCGCGCACGCGCTCGTAACCCGCATCGAACATGCGGAACAGCCAGAACCGCTTTTCGTCAGCGCTGTGCCGCTTCAGAAAGTAGGCACAGTAGGCGGGCGAGAGCGTGCGCGACAGCAGCCAAGAAGCGAACATGGCGAAGGCCACGCTCAGTGCCAACGGCTGGAACAGGAACTTGCCCATGCCGTACAGGAAAATGACCGGGAAGAACACGGCGATGGTGGTGATCGTTGCCACCAGCACCGGCATGGCGATCTCGCGGGCGCTGTCGAGGGCCGCCTGTAACGGCGACTTGTTCATGTCCAGGTGGCGAAACGTGTTTTCGATATCGATGATCGGGTCGTCGACCAGGCGGCCCATGACCAGGGCCAGCCCGCCCAGCGTCATGAGGTTGAGCGTGTGGCCGGTGAAGTACAGTCCGGCGACCGCCACCAGCGCCGACAACGGGATCGTCAGGGCAATGACAAGCGTCGAGCGCACGCTGCCGATGAAGACCAGCACCATCAGCGAGGCCAGAACGGCGCCCAAGGCGCCTTCCCACAGCAGGTTATTGACGGCGTTGCGAACGAACACCGACTGGTCCGCGACCACGTCGAGCTTGAGCCCGGAATCCGGCAGGTCGTTGCCCTGGGCGTCTTTCTGCGGCGGCAGCCGGTCGAGAAAGCTCGGCACGCTGTCCTTGACCCCCTGGACGACCTCGATCGTGTTGCTGCCGGGCCGGCGCATAATGGGCAGATACACCGTCCGCTGGCCCTGCCACTCCGGCTCCCGCGTGATCCGCACCACGTTGGTTTGAATGGCGGCCCGGTCGGCGATGCCGCCGACGGCCTTCACATCGACCTGGTGTCGCACCGAACCGCCGTAGGCATCGCTGGCCTTGATCGGCACGTAGTTCAGCTCCTCGGACCGATCGGGCATGTTGTTGATGGCCAGCAGTACGTCTTTGTTGTGCAGGTGCACCGGCACGCCCGCCTCTTCGCCCAAGGCCAACCGCCCGGGCGGAATCATCGGACTGCCTTTCGCCAGTGCCTCCTGCACGTCCATGAACGACAGGTTGCGGGCGTGCAACTCCTGCGGGTCGAGCTCGCCGTAGATCCGCCGCAGCTTGCCGCCGAACACCGCCGGGGCAATCACGCCGGGCGTGCCGCTGAGCATGTTGCGGACGTTGAAGTAGGCCAGCTCGTAGACCTTGGTCTCATCCAGCACGTCGCTGGAGGCCGCGAGATACGCCGTGGGCAGCGGGGCCGTCGGGTCGTAGAGCATGACCATCGGCGGCACGGTCCCCGGCGGCAGATAGTACAGGTCCGACATGGCCAGGCTGGAGACCTGCGCGAAGGCGGCGTTGGGGTCCATGCCCTCGCTGAAGTGGTCGCGGACGACCGAGACGCCGATCATCGTCCGCGACTCCTGCCGCTCGATGCCGACCGCCTGGCCCGTCCAGCGTTCGATGCGGTTGGTGATCGTCCGGTCCATGAACTCCGTGGGCATGCCCGGGTACAGCGTCAGCACCTGGACGGCGGGCGTGTCATAGACCGGCAGGATGTCGACGGCGATGCGCTCCATGCAGACATAGCCGATGACCATGATGAACAGGCACAGCACGATCACGAGATACGGGTTAAAGACGGCCAGCCGCACCAGCCAGTTGGTGCGCTTGGCGCTCTCCTCGACCTCGGGGGGAAGGCTGTGCTGTTCGAGGGAATTGTCCACTGCTCCACTCATCGTGATCCGTTTGAGGGTTGAGGGTTGAGGGTCAGGCGAGCGCGGGGACGCGGTGACAGGGTGACCGCTGGCGCGAGCTCCGGCGCTCCACTCTTTCACCCCGTCACCCCGTCACCCCGTCTCTTCACCCGTGGTGCCCGTCCGGGTAGGTGCCGTAGGCTTTCAGCACCCGCAACAGCCGGCCGTTGTCGGCCGGCCCGACCACCAGCACGATGCTGCGGTCGATCTCGGCCATGACCATTCGATTGCGGCCTTCGCGGCAGTGGTGAATGCCGTCGCGGCGCACGGCCTGGAACTGCTTTGGAAAGTGCGCGAGGTCGTCCTTCGACAGAATGAAGATCGATACCGCAGCGTCCTCCACACGGCCGACCAGGTAAGCGACCTCCACGCCGGGATTGCGGCACACGCCGGCGCCGCGCACCAGAAAGCCAGCATCCTGCCGCGGCGGACAGCGCACGGGGAAGCTCACCTGGCTCTGCAGGTAGTTGTCGACTTCGAGGTCCGACGTGCTCGCGAACTGCACCGCCTTCCGGCCGGCGACGAATTGTTCGTGATACTCGGCCGTCAGTTGCGCCAGATCGGAGGCCGCCGCGCGTTTTCCGCCGGGCCACAACAGCACAGCCACGAGCAGCGAGGCCGCCAGGGCCAGGATTCCGCCGAAAAGCAGCCAGCGCCGGGTGGCGGCCACCGGCTGCACCAGCCCGCTGTGGGCCAGGACGTTCTGCCAGAGTTCGGGCGTCGCCGTCGGCGGAGAGTTTCCGCAGAGCCTTTCGGCGATCAAACCTTCGAGACGGCTTTGCTTGTGGAACCACTCGGCGCACGCCGGGCAGATCTCCAGGTGCTCGTTGATCTGGAAATACAGTTCCGACTCGCCCTCGGAGTCGTAGTACAGGTTCCAGTGTCGGCGTGCTTCGTCGCAGTTCATGTCGCGGCTCCGGAATGGTGTTTGTAGTGACCGGCTTAAGCCGGTCACTACAAGCCGTCGTTGTCCTGCTCCGCTCCGTCGTCCGCAGGCCTGTGTTGCACGAGTCCCCGTTCCCTCGCGAACTCCCCCAGACGACTCCGCAACTGCTCGCGGCTGCGTCCGAGATATCCCATCACCGAACCGATCGGAATCTCGAGGATCTCCGCGATCTCGCGGTACTTGAAGTCCCCGATCGCCCGCAGCAGCAGCACCGAACGTTCGAGTTCCGGCAATTCCTCGACCGCCGCCGCCAGCACGGCATCGCAATGCTCGAGCACGATTTCAGGCGATTCGAGCAACTGATCCAGAATCCCTTCGACGGTCGCGCCCGTCTCACGACCCTCGACATGCATCTCCCCCTGTAACGACTGCTCCCGCGACGTGGCCCGTCGGCGGTTGCGCGAGAGGATTTCGAGATGCACATACCGGAAGATCCAGGCACGAAAGTTCGTATTCTCGACATACAGGTGAAAGTCGCGAAAGGCGTTGGCCATCGCGCTTTGCAGCGCGTCTTCGATGTCATTCCGCTCGAACAGCCGCCGACGGCAGAAAGCCTCGAGCGACGCCTGGAGTGGTTCCAAGTGCCTCAAAAACCGCTCGGCTCGACCCGACTCACCACCCAAAGCGCCGCCCCCCGCCTTTCAACCGGTGCTCCTGCTCTGAAGAAATGCCCCGAGCGGGCGGTTTTATTACAGCAAAGGCGAGGAATTCCCGGTTCCCAGCCTGTGTAACCCCGATGAGTCGCCGTAAGCTGCTGCCGAGATGGCGGTTGGGCGCCGGAAAATGAGCGGTCGACAGAGAGGTGCGTCGATGCGTCCCGTTTGACTTTGCCGGCTATGCTGGAGTTTGTCGCCGGGAGTACCATCATCCCGGCGACGGACACCGCGTACTCAGCCTCGCGTTTTCGTCCGACGGTCGACGAGTGCTGGCCGGGACGATGCACGGGGCTCGCGTGTGGGACTATTCAAAGGACGAGCCGGTTGTGGCGGCCACGGCTCGTTCGGATTGACAGAGTCGGTGGGTGACTGGCACTTTACGGTCGAGGATGCGACCACCGCGGCGACCAGATTCGCCCGCAGGGCGTAGTCGCCATCCTTCTCAAAAATCCGCGTCCGCCGCACGCGGTTGAGCACTTGGATCAACAAAATGGACCTGTCCCCTCTTTCTCATCAGCACCTGTGCCACCAGCCTCCTCTGCCTTGCTCGCCGTCAATGCCGACGCCATCAAGCCCGATGGCACCGCGACAATGCCGATGCCCACCAGCATGACCACGGCCGCAAAAACTCGGCCTCCTGCAGTCACAGGATACACGTCGCCGTAGCCCACTGTGGTCAGCGTCGTCAGCGCCCACCACAGCGCGTGAAAAACCGACGCAAACTGCTGCGGTTGCGCCTCGCGCTCGAAGGTGTAGATGCCCAGCGCGGCGACGTAGAGCACCATGCAGGTTGCGGCGAAAAACACCACGAGCTCGTGCCTGACGCGGAGAAAGGCCTGACGAAAGCGCTCCAGCGCGGTCGTATAGCGCGCCAATTTCAGAATGCGGAACAGCCGCAGCATCCGAAGAACGCGAAGGGCCCGCAAGTCGAGCGCCGTACTGAGGTAAAACGGCAGAATGGCGAGCAGGTCCACGAGCCCGTAGAAGCTGAAGACATAGCCGAATCTGTTATCCGCCACGAGCAGCCGCAAGAGGTACTCCACGGTGAAGATCGCGACCGTGGCCGCTTCAACCGCAGTCAGCACCGCCTGCAAGCCGGGGCTGAGATCCGGCAGCGTTTCGACCGAGAAGCTGACGATCGACAGAACGATCAGAACTTGAATGGAGAGATTGAACGCCCGCCCGGCGCGCGTGTCGGTATCCTCGACGACGCCTTTCACACTCGGCCACTTGGAGCGTCCGAGACTTCCGATCTGGCTGGACATGGCGCACTCGTAGAAACGGAGATGAACGGCTCCAGCAAATTGAGCGTCAGTGTGTCACTCGTCGAGATCCTCGAACTGCACGCCCATCTCGGCCAACTCGGACTCGAATTCGACGAGATCCTCCGGTGAAACCGTCGAGCTCTCGCGGTATTCGAGCGCTTCCGCCTCTGCAACGTATTCGACTTCGCCGTGGTGGCTGCGCACGATATCCAGGATGGTTTGCAGCCCGACGCGAAAGTACTCTTTGCGCAGATTGATACGATTGACTCGGTAGCGGCTCAAGTGCCGATGGAGCGCTCGTTCGAGGTTGGGAGCGTCATCGCACGTGATCATGGCATGGACGTCAAAGGGAAACGGCACGCTGGCATCGCCAAGTTCCTTGACGCGCTCGGCGGGGATGAGCCGACGGGTCATGCCAACCTTGAAAATCTCCTCCCCGAAGGAACCGATGTTCGACAGCACATACACATGCCCGGCCTTCGTGAGTTGAGCCATCGACATGGCGCGCTCAGAACTCGCCTGCGCCTCCTGGAGCTGTCGGCGGAGCTCTTCGACCTCGGCATCGTGAGTGCTCCGGTGCTCCCTCAGGACCTCTTGCAGCCGCCGCTCGATTTCCCGCTCACGTTGTTCGGCGGCACGAAGAGCTGCCTCGCGCTCTCGTCTGACCCGCTCCTCTTCGCGCATCTGCTGCTTCATGAGCTTCTGCTCTTCCCGGAGACTATGCTCATAGACGATCCGCTTGTAATCCTCCTTGAGCCGTGTGAGCGATTCGTTTCGCAATCCCGCCGGCAGGCTGTAGCCGACGGATTCCGCGAAATCGAAGGCCTTCTGGAGGTCGTTCCTGCGGCGCTGATAATTCTCCGGATCGGGACGTAGCTTCGCGGCGGTCCATTTGAGATGGTCGTGAATCAACCTCTCGGCCATGGCATAGATGCGGTGTTCCACCGACCGAATGGCTTCGCGGTCGCGCCCCGCGCGCTGCCGAAGCAATTCCGCCTGCTCTCTCTCCTGCTCGGCACGGCTGTAAATGTCCTTGTAGTAGTGCTCGACACGGGCATCGCCCGTACGGAGCAGTTGCTGATAGCGCGCCGTCACTTCCTGAACCCGGTCGCGCAATGTCTCGGCGTACCGTCTGATTTCATCCGCGTGTGCCAGTTCCGCTTCGATCTGACTCGCTTCTTGATGACGCACGAACGCGAAAACGGCGAAACCGACCGCGGCCAGCGCGGAGACCGCTGCCACAAGGAGCGTCTGAAAAACTCCCACCAGCGCGACAATCGCGAAGATGGACGTCGCCAGCAGAAGCAGCGCCGTTGTTGGGTTTTTCCAGAAGCCAACGGCACGAGGCTCGGGGATGTCCGGCGGCGGAGCGAGCGGCCGGTAGTTGAAAAACCACACCGGAGCGTGGCACTTGGGGCACTTCAGCCGCCCCTCGTCCGGCATACGTACGCTGGCACGGCACTTGGGGCAGATACGGAGTTCATCGTTCCAGAACTTCATGTCACCGCACTCTTCTCGGAAGCGATTCGCCTGCCCGGAATCAGCGCGACAGGTCGTCGCCCGGTGCCCAGCCGAGGCGGCGCAGGCAGGCATGGGCGCGGTGGAGCTTCCGGCATTCCCGCTCGTCGAGCCACTTGTCGTCGATCACTTGCGAGATCAGCGTCCCGTAGGCGCGGGCGTGAAGCATGCGGACCTGTTCCTCCGGAAGGTCGAATTCAGCCCTCTTGTGCTGGATGTACGCCACTTCTTCGTCCGTGATTTCCAGATCGTACAGGACCGTCTTGAGCGCTTCCCAGTATTCGCCCAAGCCGTGTCGCAGATCGCCCTTGGGCCGCTCGGTCTGCACCGGCGCATGCGACGCTCTCGATTTGAAGCCGGACGTGCCGCCCGAGCCGGAGACGGGGCGCGCGGAAAGCGGCGCGCGGCCCGAAGCTTTGGATGAACTTGTAGTTCTTGAGGCGAGCCAGGTCGCCAAACGTCCCCACCGCCCGCTCGTGCATGGCGCCAAGGCAGACCGAGTACAACTGACCGCCGGCCATCGCATCGGCTGATGTGATGTGCAAGTCGACGTGCTGGATGCCGTGGGTCCGGCACGCATCTTCCAGAGAGCAGCGCCGGCCCAACCCCAGCATGGGGCGAAGGTACATCAGGCAAAAATGTGGACACGCACAGTCATAGCCAGCGCGGCTCAATTCGTACTCGAGGAAGCGCAGATCGAAGTAGACGTTGTACGCGGCGACGACGCAGCCGGAGAGCGCGTGCAAGAGCGAGTCGGCGATGTCTGCGAACTCCGGGGCGTCGGCTACGTCCTCATCGGTGATGCCATGGATCTCACTCGCCGCCATGCGGCGGCGCGGATTGACCAGCGTATCGAGCACGAGGCTGGGTTCGCGGCCCGGATCGCAGCGGAGAACCGACACTTCGACCACGCGGTCGTGACCGGGGTTCAGCCCCGTGGTTTCGAAGTCGATCACCGCCACCGGAGTTTCCCGCACTCGCCAGCCGTTGATGCCGCCATTCGTCGATGACATGACCGCCTCCCCAAAGGCTCTGGATAGCGCCCGGAGATCGAGCCGCTTGAACCGGCCGGCCGGTCAACGGGCGAATGTGCGCCATAGTGCACAATGCGGTGGACAAAGGCAAACTTGCGGCTGGAAAAGCGGCTGGAAAAGGGCGGCTGGAAAAGGGGGCTGGAAAAGGGCTGGAAAAGGGGACAGGTCCATTTCTTGCCCGCAAGCCGTTACTCGGCCGCAAGGCGCGGGCCGCCGCGGGAGCGGAGTGACGAACCCAGGCCCAGGTGCGTGGCCGTCCGCTGCACCCAGGCCTCGCTGCCGAAGGGCTGGCCGCGTCGCACGCTCCGGCGGAGCGCGTCGAGTTCCGCATCGGTCTGCGGCTGGTTGACCAGGCCTGTCCCCTTTTTCTCGCCTTCTCGCTCAGGTTCCCAGCCAGCGGCTAAGGCCGCGCTGAGCACGATCTCGCGCTCGGCAAGCAGATCTTCGAATGTTGATGGTTCCAGCCACGGCCCAGGCGTCTTCTCAATCTCGACTGAGAAAGACCAACGTCCTGCCATCCGGCGACCAGCACATTCCGCCGTTGTGGCGGTTGGCTGGCTGTCCCTTCAGCCGGGTCGGTTCGTCATCGCGGCTGGGATCGAACTCATAAATCTGTCCTGGTTCACCGGCCTGCGACTTTTTTGGCATGGCGATGCGCGAACCATCGGGATGCCAGGCAATGTCCGGATTGAACTGGGCGGCTGTGGCTCCTGACAGACGGACCTTGAAACCGTGACGGGATCCACGCACGTCGACGATGGCCACCTCGTCGTCGCCGTTCGGAAGGCGGCCTTTGAAGCAGATCGCCTTCGAATCGGGCGACCAGCAGAAGTTCCAGTACACCCTCGCATAGCGCGTCGCCTCCTCGCCCTCGAACACCGTGTGCCGGATGCCTTCGATGATGTCCATCACCTCGATCGTCGCGTTGCCGTTGTGACTGGTGGTCCAGGCAATCTGCCGTCCGTCGGGCGACCAACGGCCGCTCCAGCCATCCGGTTTCACGAATACGGCGTCGGCGCCGTCCATGTTCAGCACCCAGACACCGCGTTCGCCGCCGTTCCCATAACGCGAGATCGCGAGCCGATGTCCGCCCGGAGAGAAGGTGGGCATGGCTCCCGGCCCGAGATCCCGGACTTCCGCGCTCTCGACATTCACGACGAGTACCCGGGCATCGCGGAGGTCCTGATCGGCCTGCCATCCGTCGACCGCCACCCACTTGCCGTCGTTCGAGATCTCCGGTGAGTTGATGATTGGATACCCGGGAATTGACGCCAACTCGCGAACTTCGCGATCGGCATCGAGGGCGAGAATGGCCGCTGTCCTGACTGGCGCGTCACCTCCAACGGTGACGCCCGCCGAGACCGCGATGCCGAACAAGACGATTACGAGTCGTTGCATTTCGCATCTCCCGTTGGTCATCTGGCCACCAGCCACGGTAAACGATCCGGGGTCCGCGCTCCAGCGTCGTCCGCACTCCAGCCATGCTCGGCATCCGGCAACGCGAGAACGAGGGCTGCAAAAGCGGACGGATCCATTTCTTGCCCGCAAGCCGTTACTCGGCCGCGAGGCGCGGGCGGCCGCGGGAGCGGAGTGACGAACCCAGGCCCAAGTCCGTGGCCGTGCGCTGCACCCAGGGCTGGTCGCATCGCACGCCACGGCGGAGCGCGTCGAGTTCCGCATCGGTCTGCGGCTGGTTGACCAGGGCGGTGCCATTGGCACGGCAGCGGCAGGGGCCAGCCGCTGAGCAGCACCTTGTCCGCGGCCGTGCCGAAACGGCGCCGCCACAGGCTCGACCACGCCGCCTCTCGCTTGACTACCCATAAGCACCCATTACTCTGTCAGATCGTGACGATAAACGAAGCTTTTCAAGCGAGGAGGCGCTTATGACCGGCCGCGTTGCTGCCAGTGTTCTCGTGGTCGCGTTCGTCGCGGGCTGTCGTGCCGACACCGAATCCGATCCCGCGGGCTTCTCCCTCCGCGCGGGGGAAGACTCGTTGAAGTTCAACCCGGCGATCGGCGATGACGAACGTCGCGGAGAAGCACCCGGCGCGCGCCCCGCCGAGCTCAAGCGCGAGATCGCCGGCTTGTTGAAGATGCTCCGGACCGATGGGAAGGGATTGAAGCCTCAGACGGAATTTCACATCGAGAGTTACTTCACGGTCGCCGATGCCTTCGAGGCCGACGGCCTGCTGGAGCAGGCGGTGGACGGCCTGCACGATCTGGAGCACAAGTTGCACGCGCTGGTGGACGCCCGCGCCGGCAGGCACGATCCGGACAGTCTGATCGAGACCGAGCACGATCTGCTGCACTACCGCGACGCGCACAATATCCACGGAATGGATGGGAAATACCTGACCGGAGCACAGCCGACCGAGAAGGGCTATCGCTGGTTGAAATCGAAAGGCGTGACGACGGTCATCAACCTCCGTCTGCCGAGCGATCACGAGCGCAAGATCCTCGACCGTCTGGAACTCGAGTATGTCCACATCCCCTGGCCCGACGAGCAGCCGCCGAGCCCCGAACAGGTGCGGCAGATGCTCGCGGCGGTCGAGTCGGCCGAGGGGCGGGTCTTTCAGCACTGTCTGCGGGGCATCGGCCGCGACATGACGATGGCGGGCTGCTACATGATCGCCAATCACGGCCAGTCAGCCGAAACCTTCATCGAGAACGGCCGGAAGCAGGCGCCCCGCTGGGAGTCGGACCAGAAGCGCGATGGAAAGACCGGCCAGCCGGTCCAGTTCCAGCTCCTGCGGGAGTTCGAGAAAGAATGGAAAGCAACCCGCGAGGCGAAATGATCCTGTGCTGGTGCGCGCCGTTTTCGTTCGCGACCAACAAAGGGAACGGGAACGCGCATCCCGCCAGAGGCGTCTCTTTGATAGGATCAAGCCAGATAGTCGAAGCATCTCGAACGTGGAAGTCGCCCCGGATGAGTTTGCGGAGGACAGGAGTCATGGGACGTTTCACAGCCGTCGTGGCCGCCGCGACCGCAATCGTGGTTTCCGCATCAACACTCGGCGACAGCCCGCAACGGTCGCTTGTTTTCGACGGTTACTCGCGATCCGAGGCATTCGACGCAAATGTCGCGTGGCATGAGCACCTCGCCGAACACGAAATCAGAATGTCGTATTTCCATGACGGGAACCCGCGCATTGCCATGCGGTGCGCTGCCGACCTGTCGAGCTATGACGTAACCACGCTACGAGAGGTCTACGACCACGCGACCCAAGCGCAAAAGACCAGAAAGCTCAGCCATGCCCAGGTATTGACGATCCGCAACCTGCTCAGGCGCCTCTCGCCCGAAGACAAAGAACCGAAGCTGGAGAACCTTCTGATCGTCAGCTGCGTTGACGGTGGAGAACGGATCATTCACCTGTTCGACCGGATGAAAGCACCCCGCGACGTGATCCGGCTTTACGATCTGACGGGAGCCTATCTCCCCGCGGCGGTCGGCGAGCCGGCCGGCGAACGGGCGCCCGCCGAATTGATTGCTGCCGCAATGGCGGGAGAGAACTATCCGACTTTGCCTCGTCTTTCCACCGAGATACAGGGGCTGGCCGCCAACGAGATCAAGGCGTCGCAGGACGTCCGGCGAGCCTACGAGTTGCTGGCGGCTGAGAATCAAAAGGGAGCTGCTTCAACGGAAGCGGTCGCCCTGCTTGAAAAGCAGAACGCTCTCAGGTGTTTGCTCTCCTGCCTGTGCGTACCTCATGAAGATGTCCAACTCGACGCCCTGCGGAGCGTCGAGGGCGGCCTGCAAATGCATGCTACCGCACCGAGGGTGATTGAGCAGGGGATGCCTCTGCAGGTGAAAATAGGATTTCGCTATGAGCGAAACCGGCTCGATCCGGGTATCGAGCGGCTGAATGCATTCCTGCGCGACGAATTCCTCGAGCTGCTGTTAACAGATCTGCAGACGGATAAGACTTGGACCGTCATACCCTATGATCCCACCGCCGGGATGCCGCCGCCGTTCGGTACTGGTCGGGCGGCCGTTCCGCTGGATGGTTCGAACATCGAGCCCTGGCAGGTGAGATTTCCCCTGGTCAAGCTGTACGACGAGTTGAAGCCGGGAACCTACCTGGCTCGGGTTCGCTTCACTTTTCCGAAGGAGCCGACGCGCTATTGGCGCGGTACGGAAGCCGAATGGGACGAGGCCGGATTCTGGCACGGCAAGCTTGCTTCCAGTCCGTTCCGGCTCCGCGTTCTGGCGGAAACCCCGGAGACCCGAGCGGTCTTGATTCCCAGCAAGCTCCGACTCCGCAAAGAATTGGTCCGCCTCCGCGAAGATGACGTCGAAGAAACGGGCGTCCCAGCCATCTACTTCGACAAGCGGGATGCCGAGCAGGTCGAAGTGCCAGTGCGAAACGGGCACTTCATCGGCACGTGGATTTACCAGAACGGCGAACCTTCGACTCTGCAGGGCGGCCTGCTCAAACCGGATGGTCCAAACGCCATTGGCGTCTGGTACGACTATCAGGGCGGCGACAAGAAGGTCTCCTACACCATCGAGGTCTTTGAAACGGCCAAGGCTCCGCAACACGGCTGGATGCCTGGCCGTGGCTCGGCCGGATACAGGGTGCTATGGAAGAAGACGTTTCAACTGTCGTTCCGCGAAGATGAGATCCAGCGACTGATCGCAGGACGCGCCAACGTGCAGCGAAAAGCTTTGGCGGTTGAACGTTATTGAGGTTGTCGAGCAGGGGCTTAATTGAAAATTGTCGAGCGGCAATCGCGGCGCAAGAGAACGAGAAGCTGTGTCGCATGAGCAGAATTTCCCAATGGCTTGCACTGATTGTCGTGACTGTTGTCCTGGCCGGCTGCGAACCGGCCAGCGATGCGGGGCGCGACCAGTCCGGTGCAGCTCCGTCGACTGATCAGTATCAACGGCATCGGGTGCTGATCTGGGCCATCGACAAGGAATCGCATGACATCCGTGGGTTCGACGAGAAGACGATTCAGCCAGACCGGCAAATCGAGTTGGAGCCGGTCCAAGGATACAAGGTGCGGTGCGAAGCAGGGCCGATCAAGAAAGTGACCATCTCCGACTTTCGCAGGGAGTGGCAGGAGGACCACGTGCCGTTCAAGATCTCGCACGGCACTGGTTCCGCGGAAGGGACCATGGACCTGCGATCCCCTTTCCTGCACATGGTGTACGGAATCAACGAGGAACTCGACTCGGTACTGGTTGCTCTCCCGATCGGGACGATTGAGGCCGGTCCATTGGCCAAGCTCGTCGCGCCGGACTACAGCGGCACGGCTGCGGAGCTGGAAGACCTCCTGCGGGTGGCGGCACTCGACCCGAACTACGACGATTCCATCGGCCTGTACGACCTGGTCGAGCTGTACCGGCTGTTGGGGCGGTCGGAGCGAACGGATCACTGGAGGCGGCTACTCGACAGGGGAACGCCCCGCGAGCGGCTCATGGCTGCGGCCGTCCTCACGCGTCTCGGGGACGAGCGGGGGACGAAGGTGTTTTGCGTTGCCTGTCTGGAGGAAAAGGGCAACAGACAGGTCGGCCTGATTGAATTCTTGTGCATGATTCCTCCTTCCGAAGAGACCCTGGAGACGATCGTCAAGCTGATCGTGTCGCCGACG
>JAHWKJ010000501.1 GCA_019347905.1 Planctomycetota bacterium | reverse complement strand
CGATCAGCTGCGTGAGGCGATCGATCCGCTCGACAGTGAAAACCCCGCGGGCCAACCTTTTCTCGCTGTCACGGACGAACACGGGGGACCCGGCCACCGGGTCCCCCGTTTCGCTTGGATGCGCAGGCGTTTGGAGATTCGAGTTTCGACGCAAAGGCGCTCCAGAGCGCGAAGGTTCGCAAAACCAGAAAGACGACCACGGATTTCACTGATGCCACGGATTGAGAATTCCAATCGCTGCATCTGTGATATCAGTGTGATCCGTGGTTAAGGGACTAAGAGTGGGACTTGTGGATCGATGACTGCTCGCTCGCGCACCACTGGTGACTCGCCCGCGGCGTTTGAGCCGCCGGCGGCGGAGTTTGTGCAGGAGTTTACGCGGCAGCAGCGGAAGCTGTTTCTGTATATCCTGTCGCAGATTCCCAGCCCCATCGAGGCCGAAGAGATTCTGCAGGAGACGAACCTTGTCATCTGGCGGAAGTGCCGCGAATTCGAGCCGGGAACAAACTTCGCCGCGTGGTCGACGCGCATCGCGCGGCTGGAAGTTTTGAAGTATCTCGACCGCCGGCAGCGCGACCGGGCGCGGTTCAGCCCGGCACTGGTGGAACTGCTGGCAGAAGAAGTCCTGGAGGACGAGCCTCGCCTGGAAGAGCGCCGCAAGGCCCTCGCGTATTGTCTCCAGAAGTTGAAGGCCCGCGACTGTGAGCTGATCGAGCGGCGCTACGCCCCCGGCGCCAGCGGCACGAGCCTGGCGGAAACGCTGGGCCGACCGGCCAATTCGATCTACCAGTCGCTCAGCCGCATCCGAAGAACGTTGATGGACTGCATCAACCGTCGCCTCGCGGAGGCGCAGGCATGAACGAGACCCGTCACACATCCGGCGACCTGTGGGAACTGCTGGAGGCGCTCTGCGAGCAGCGGATCGCGCCGGCCGAGATGCAGTGCCTCGAAAAACTGCTGGCTGACGATCCCGCGGCCCGGCGGTTGTACCGGGAATACATCGCGTTGCACGGTACGCTGTATTGGGACACGGCACTGGGAGGCGAAGTGCTGCCGGAGGTCGCGCGAACCGCCCAAGCGCGTGAGAGCGCGCCGTTTAGCCGCGACTCGAAGAGGAGCGCTCTTGCCGCGCGCCTGTCGATCGCGGCCGCCGCGCTCCTGCTGATTGCGGGACTCGTAACGATCTTCATCCGTCCCTGGGCCGACGATGAACGCGTCGCCCAGCGCCCGGATCGGAATCCGCGCGTGGATGCTCCGCTGAACGACTCCCAGAGTGCCGGTCGTCCCGATGCCTCAGGGGGTGGACTCACCGCAATCGCCCCGCGTCCTGATGGCGCGTCGGATGATACCGCTCGCTCCGATGGCCCGGCGGCTTCCACCACTCAGCAAATCGCGCGGGCGACCAACTCGGACGACGCCCCCGTCGTCGCTCCCCGGCCGATACCAATCGAGCCGCATTCCGCCGGCTCGACGATTGCCAGCGTCACCGCCGTTATCGACGAACACCTGGCGGCCGGCTGGGAATATGCCGGCCTTTCTCCCTCGCCGCCGGCCGACGATGCCGAATGGCTGCGGCGCGTGTCCCTCGATCTGGTGGGCCACATTCCCTCGGCGGATGAGGCGGTGGCCTTTCTCGCCGACCGCGATCCGCACAAGCGAGAGAAGCTCGTCGAGCGGTTGCTCGAAGATCCCGCTTACGTCCGTCACTGGACGACGCTGATGACGAACCTGCTGGTCGGCCGCACGATCTCCGAAGACGTCGACCGTCCCGCGCTCGAAAAGTTCTTCCGCGAAAGCTTCGCCGCGAACCGGCCGTGGGACACGATCGTCGCAGATCTCGTCGCCGCCGAAGGGGCCGTCGACGAGAACGGGGCCGCGAATTTCCTGGTCGCGCACCTCAATAACGAGGCGACGCCGGCGACGGCCGTGACGGCGCGCGTGTTTCTCGGCGTACAGGCGCACTGCATGCAATGCCACGACCACCCGCTGCATTCGGACTGGAAGCAGGAGCAGTTCTGGCAGCTCAACGCATTCTTCAAGGAGACCCGGATCGAGCGCCGCCGGCAGGACGGCCGCATCGAGGCCGTGCTTGTCTCGCGCGGCGAGAGCGGGGCCACGTACTTCGAGACGCCTCAGGGGGTGATGAAGGCGACGTATCCGAAGTTCGAGCACATCTCGCTCGGCCCCGACTCCGACGCCAATCGCCGCGACGTGCTCGCCGAAGCGATGTTTACCGGCGATGCACCGCAGGCGGCGGGAGCGATGGTCAACCGGATGTGGGCGCACTTCTTCGGGTACGGCTTCACGCGGCCGGTCGACGACATGGGGCCGCACAACCCGCCGTCGCATCCGGAACTGCTCGAATCGCTTACCCGCGAGTTCGTCGCCTCGGGCTACGACCTGAAGCAACTCGTCCGCTGGATCGCCGGTTCGCGGGCATACCAGCTTTCGAGCCGCTTCGGCGAAGGCAACATTCTAGACGACCCGCCCCGCGGCGAGCCGGCGATGTTCAGCCGCGTGTACGTCAAGCCGATGACGCCCGAGCAGCTCTTCGATTCGGTGCTGGTGGCGACGCGGGCCGATCTGGCGGCCGGCTCGAACTGGAACGACGTTTCCCGCCGGCGGCAGGAGTGGCTGCAGCAGTTCGTCCATGCCTTCGAGACGGACGAGAACGATGAAGCCACGCACTTTGAAGGCACGATCCCGCAGGCGCTGGCGATGATGAATGGCGAGCTGGTGCAGGCCGCCGTCGCGACCCATCAGGGAACGGTGCTCTCGGATGTCCTCGCCGACGAAGCCGCGGCCGAAACCGAAAAGGTCCGCCGGTTGTGCCTCGCGGCCCTGTCGCGCTACCCGACGTCGCGCGAGACTGAGGCGGTGCGCCGCCTCCTGCGGCAGTACGCGGCGGCCGCAGCGCAGAGCGGCCGCAACCGCCGCGAAGCCACGGCCGCCTGCCTGCAGGACGTGTTCTGGGCGTATCTCAACTCGAGCGAGTTTCGACTGGTGCACTGACGGCTGGCATGTGACGTTTTGGTCGACGCAAAGGCGCGAAGCCGCAAAGCCGCGCAAAGGCTCAAATGAGCAATGCAAAGGAAACAGTCGGCGCAAGGCCGCCTTCCACCGCACATCAGGCAAAGGTCTCTGGCAGGGACACCAGCCACGCACTGACGGCCGCCCGCAGCATGCATGCGGGCGGCGTCCACGTTGCCCTGTGCGACGGCAGTGCCCGGTTTATCAGCGAGAACCTGAACCTTGGCATCTGGCGCGGGTTGGCGACGCGCTGCGGCGGGGAGTTGCTGGGAGAATATTGACCTGCCGCGCCATGTGCTACCTTCGCCTCGTCGGTCCGAGTAGAATCGTTCTGAACGCGGAGATTTCCCATCTGCCTGCCGCGATCGGCTAATCGTTCGATGCCCTGGGGATTCTGATGCTGCGCTTTCGTCCCATGCCCGTCAGGCTTTTGGCATTGCTCCATGTCGCTTCAGCCGTCGCGTTCGCCCAAGTGCCGACGGACGATGCCGGGGCGAAGGCGAAGCGTGGGAAGCCCCGCATCACCGTCTCCAAAGAGGTGACATTCTTCACCGAACCTTTGGACAAGGACGGCTACGTCGACTACGTCGAGGCGCTCAACCGCCGGCTCAGCGAAGGAGTGACGGCGGAGAACAACGCCAACGTGCTGTTCTACCGGGCGCTGGGGCCGCGGCCGGAGGGCGTCGAGCAGCCGGAGGAGTTTTTCCGCCGGATGGGCATGGCGAGATCTTCCGAGAAGGGCGACTACTTCGTCCGTTACACGCAGTACCTGGAGGACGAACCGGGGCTTACGCCGGGAGTGCGGGATTTCGACGAGGCTCTCGGGCAGCAGAACCGGGCAACGAGCCGCCCCTGGACCAGCCTGCAGCTTACGCACGTGGCCGGCTGGCTGAAGGCGAACGAGAAGCCGCTGCATTGGATTGTCGAGGGTGCGAAGCGTCCGCAGTGTTACTCACCGATTGTGCTGTCGCCCGAGGACTCTCCGGGGGGATTGATGGGCGTGATGCTGCCCGGCGTCCAGATGGCCCGGGAACTCGCGCGGGCGCTCGTGGCCCGGGCGATGCTGCGCGTCGGCGAGGGACAGGTGGACGAGGCGTGGCAGGACCTGCTGTCCGCTCACCGTCTGGGCCGGCTCATCGGCCGCGGACCGACTGTCATCGAGGCCTTGGTGGGCTGCGCCATCGAAGCCATTGCAGCCGCCTCAGACTTGGCCTTCATCGAACGTGTGCGGCCGACGCCCGAGCAGGTGGCCGGTTATCTGCGCGATTTGGAAAAGCTGCCTCCCATCCCCGACATGGCCGACAAGATCGACCTGGGGGAGCGGGTGGGTTTGCTCGACGTCGCCACGACCATGTCCCGCGGCGACAAGCGGGCCCTGAGCTTCCTGGAGCGGGAAGGCGCTGTCGAGCGGTTTCTCACCCGTCTCGGCCTGAATGCCGTCGATTGGAACCTCGTTCTGCGCAACGCCAACGACTGGTACGACCGCATGTCAGCCGCCATGAAGATCGAGAACTATCGCGAGAGCCGCCAGGCCCTGGCAAAGCTCGAAGACGAGATGCAGGAACAATTGGCCGAGCTGCGCGGTGATGAGAAGCTGCAGAACGCTCTTCAGCAGGCGAAGAATTCTCGAGAGGTCATCAGCCGTATCATGAGCAATACGCTGATGTCGCTGCTGCTGCCGGC
>JAHWKJ010000500.1 GCA_019347905.1 Planctomycetota bacterium | reverse complement strand
GCTCATCACGAGGGCGGTGATCAGGGCTGTATACGTGCCGCCGTCTTTCTGGGCCGCCTCGTGAATCTTCGCGAGGGCCGGCTCGTCCGATTCGACCAGCGGGCGGCCCAGCGCGAACTGGGTGAGTTTGCGCGTGATGCACATGCGGACGCGGTCGCTGCCGGCCAGCAGGTTCATCAGCTCTGCGGAGGACGGGTATGACACGGGCTGATCCGCTTCCGGGAACAGCAGTTCGCCGTCGTCGCGGAGCTTGTTGCCGTGCTCGTCCTTCTCGTGATACGCTCCGATTCCGTCGAATTTCTCGAGGCCGAACGCCAGCGGCTCGAACTTGACATGGCAGCCGCTGCACGCGCCGTTGGACAGCCGCTGCATGGCGATGCCCCGCTGCGACTGACCGGGTTTCGTTGGGACGGGCGTCGTGTCGACGCACGGCGGCGGCTCGCTGACCGTGCCGTAGAGCAGGTTGCGGAGAACGAACAGGCCGCGGGTGACCATCGAGGCTTCGTCGCCGCCGACGGTGAGCACGCTGCCCTGCGTCAACAGGCCGCCGCGCGCGGGCACCGCAGCAAGGTCGTAGCGCGACAAGCTGCCGCCTTTCGAGCGGATCTCTTCCGGCGTCAGCGCCCGGCTGTAAATCGCGACGAGATGATACGTGCCCCGCCACGCGCGGTCCTTCGACGTCTCGTTGGCCAGAGCCAGTCGGAAGCTCGCGTCCCAGTTCGAGAGGTCGCCGTCGACATTGCCGCCCGACTTCTGCTCGCCGTCGATGTACAGCTTGGCGCGGCCGGTGCCGTCGCGGGTGTAGACGACGTGCGTGGGCCGGGTCTCGACGGAGCGGCCGGGACTGCTCAGCGACCGCAGGCCGTTGCCGTCAGTTTTCGTCGAGCGGAAACGGACGTCGAACTTGTCTCCCTCCTGGCCGAGGGTGAAGTTTCGCTGGCCGGTTCCGGACGAGAACGTGAGGATCCGCGCCGGGCCTTTCTGGTTGACATCTGCGGGCGTGATCCACGCTTCCAGCGTGACCGCGTTCGACTTCTTTGCGGCGTCGAACAGCCTCCGGGAAGTGCCAGCCGTGGCAATGAGAGTCGAATCCTTCACGGTCAGACTTCCTGCGCTCCACTCGACGGCTGAGGGGTTTTCGATCTTGAGGTCGAGCGGTTCGCCGGCGTTCGACGTGTCGCGGATCGTATTGCCGCTGCCCTCGTCGAACGTGTAAAGGGCCTGCAGGTCCGAGGAGCGATGTCCCTCGAAGACGGCGGCGGCAAGCGGTGCCGGACTATCTCCGCGCGGGCCGGCGTCGTGGTTCCGCCGCACCTCCTGGGCCGACAGCGGCCGATCGTAGAGCGCGACCAGATGCAGCGTTCCCAGCCACGTGCGGTCCTTCGACATCTCGTTGGCCAGGGCGAAGCGGAAGCCCTCGTCCCAGTTGGACACGTCGCCCGCGACGTTGCGCGTGGCTCGTTCTGCACCGTCGATGTAGAGCGTGGCCTTGCCGGAGCGGTCGCGGGTGTAGACCACGTGGCACGGCCGGGTCTGGACAGAGCCGCTGGGGGAGGACAGCGAGGGCAGGCCGCTGGCATCGGTTTTTGTCGTGCGGAAGCGGACGTCGAACTTGTCGCCGTCCTGGCCGAGCGTGAAGTTTCGCGCCAGCACGCTGGTCGAGAGCGTCGCGATGCGGGCCGGGCCGACCTGCTTCGCGTTGGCCGGTGTGACCCAGGCCTCGATTGTGACTCCACCGGATTTCTTGACCGCATCGATGAGTTTCTTCGGCGGCCGGTCGGCGGCAATCAGCGTGGAGGAATTGACGGCCAATCCCTGCTCGCTCCAGCGGACAGCCGCGGCATTTTCGATCTTCAGATCGAGCGCATCACCGGCGCCGGAGACGTCACGCACCACATCGCCGCGGCCCTCCTCGAACGTGTAGAGCGCCAGGAGGCCTTGCGCCACTCGATCGAGACTCCTTTTGTCGGAGACCTCTGCATTCGACGCGATGGCGGTCGCCTGCTTCTGGTCCAGACTGTAGTGCCGGGCCAGCCGCGGCGTGGCGAACGTCACCTGCGCGTTCAGCAGGTCCGCGAGCGGCCGCTGCTCTTCCCACGCCACATGCTTGAAGAACGCGAGTGTCTCGTCGCGCATGTCGGCCGCGAGGGCGGCGTCCCAGCCGGGAAACCGCTGCTCGTTGGGCCGCAGGTTGCTCAAACGGTCGAGGTTCAGCCATTCGTGGATGAAGCGGGAAGACCTCTCGATTGTGCGCGGATCCTTGAGCATTCGCTGCACCTGCGCCAGGACGCGGCCGCGATCGGCAAGTTCGCCGGCGTCGGCGGCCCGCATCAGCTCCTCGTCGGGCGGCGCGCCCCAGAGAATGTAACTGAGCCGCGTTGCCAGTTCATACGCGCCGAGCCGTCGCGATCCGCCGTCCCCGTGCTGTCGTTCCACGCGATAGATGAACCGCGGCGATTGCAGCATGGCCTCGACGAGGTAGCGGACGGCCTCGTCGAAATCTCCGCCTTCGGCGACGACGGCGTTCGAGACGGCGAGAAAGGCGGCTGTCTCCTGCTCGTCGAGTGGTCCGCGCAGCAGCCATTTCCCCATTCCGGAGATGAGCCGCCGCATGTTGCCTTCGCTGAGATTTCGATCGGGCGTGTAGCGAGCGGCGAAGGCCGCGATATCCATTCGCGCGGCGATGAGTTGGGCGAGGTTTGCATAGGCCTCGACATGCCCGAGATCGACGCCGAGATTGTAGGCCGTGTTGCTGAAGCCATCGGCCCGCACGTCGCCGGGCAGCATCCGGCGCGCATCCCGTTCGATGTCGACGCCGACGGCGCTGCGCACCGTCTCGATGTATTCCAGCACGGTGAGCCGCCGCACCCAGTTCTCACCGGCTCGCTGAGTGCGGCCGTACGCGGCCGGATCGATCGACTCGGCCGTCCAGACCGCCCCCGCGTCGAGCCACTGCCTGAGGAGCCGCTTTTGTTCTTCCGAGAGCGGCGGGCGGTCCTTGGGCATTTCGTCCGAATCGACGTACTGCCACAGCAGGCTTTCGTCCGCCTTTCCCGGCACGATGGCCTTGCCGGTTTTGCCGCCGGCAAAGGCGGCGGCCTTTCGCGAGAGGTCCAGCCGGCCCTTCTTCGCCGTCGGGCCGTGGCACTCCACACAGTGCCGCGCCAGCAGCGGCGCGATCTGCGCTTCAAACTGCCGCGCGCCCTCCGCGTCGGACGTAGAGTCAGCGGCTGCGCCCGAAGCTTGCGCCGCCTTTGCCGCAGGACCGGGCTGAAGCGCGACCTGCCAGATCGTCCAGACACAGAAGGATGCGAAGACGGCGAGCGCAGCGGCGCGAGGCCGGTGTCGAGTTTTCATGGGAGGACCCTTCAAAGCGGCCAAAACCGACGGCAAGAGTGCCTGCGATCAGGTTACATCCTCGGGCGGCGACTGGCTACTCGCCCGCCCGAGTCCGGAGCGGCTCAGCGGCCGGACGTGCCTCGACGGCGGGGACGGTCGACAGGCTGCGGCCGTAGTGGGATGCCAGTCGCCCGACGGCGGCGGCGACGGCCGCGTCAACGTCGGCGGGCTTCAGGCGGCCGCGGTCCACCAGGCACCGGGCCAGCGATACCATCGTCTCCCGCGCAAGATGCGGCTCGTAGACGAGCATCAGCCGGCGCTCGACCAGGTCCTCAAGCGTCTCCGTCCACTCACGTTCGACGGCAAAGCGCACAAACGGCAGCGGCAAGTCGGTGCCGGCCAGTGTTTGCTCGGCGAGAGGACCGGGAGCGGCCGGAGATTCCGCCAGAATGTCACCGGCCATGCTGCCGACGAGCGACCATACGGCGCGCACCTGCCGTTCCTGCCAGCCGGTGCGACGGGCGATCTCGCGGATGCGGTCGTGGGCGCCACGCTCATCCGCGGGATAGTCATCGCCGCCCGGCAGCGGACGTTCGCGGGTATTAGCCGTGCGCGGGCGGCCGAGACGTTCGAGCACGAGGTCGGCCGTCTGTTCGCCCAGCAGGCGGCTGGTGGTCAGCTTGCCGCCGATGAGCGTCAGCACGGGCGGCGGTCCCACCGTAACGTGGATGCGGTGATCGCGCGAGATGGCCGCGGTCCTCCCGCCTTCCGCCCGGGGCAGCGGGCGCACGCCGCTGTAGTGCATCGCGACGTGCTCGCGTTCGAGGCCGGTCTGCGGAAACAGAGTACGAACCATCGACAGCAGATAATCCAGTTCGGCTTCGCTGGCCACTGCCTGCTCGGGCGGATCGGAAAACCGCTCATCGGTGGTGCCGACGAGCACGCCCTCACCAAACGGCAGGACGAAGATCAGCCGCCCGTCCTTCGCCTCGGCATAGACAGCCCCGCCGGCGAGCGCGCTTTTCAGGCCCTCGTGAAAGGTGACGAAGTGGCTGCCGCGTGTGCCGCCCAGCAGCCGCTGCTCGGGAATCTCCAGCCGCTCGAGCGTCAGGTCGCCCCACGCGCCGGTCGCATTGATGACGAGCGGCGGCTGGAGCGCTTCCACCGGGTCCTCCTCGCCGCACCGGGCGATCTCAAATCGCTCGCCCCTGCGGCGGACCTGGTGGTGCGTCAGCACGCGGAATTCGGTTCCGGCCGCCGCCGCGGCTTTGCGCGCGTCGTGTAACTGTGCAAGAACGTAGCGCTCGGGATAGCGAATCTGCGCATCGGTATAGCTGCACAGCCAGCGGTAAGTCTGCGGGTCGACGCGCGGCACACC
>JAHWKJ010000499.1 GCA_019347905.1 Planctomycetota bacterium | reverse complement strand
TACCGGGCCGCTCGGCGATCGGCGGCATGTCGATTGTGGGCGCGATGGCGGCCGCCGGAGATTCGAGAAAGCTCCGCTCCTCGTCGTGGACGGCCAGCAGCGCCTCGACGCGGCTTTGCAGCGCGGCGTCGTCGCCGCAGGCCTGCCGCAGCCACTCGGCCCGTTCGGCCGGGTCGGCGATGCGGCGGGCCTCGTTGAAAATGGCCTCTTCGCTGGTGGGAGCGGTCAACATGTATCACTTCCTGAATCCGACAGCCGGAGGACTGTCCACCTATCAATGCGAAATCTGCGCTCTGGTCACCCAGTCGGCGGGCGATTTTTTCCCCAGCGCGGCCTCGCTACGCTCGGCCGCAACCAAAGTGAACAGAAGGTAACGGAGATAACGAAGTCTCGGCCTCGAGGTATCCAACGCTTTCTGCTCCGTTTCCTTCGTTTGCTCCTGTTCAAATCCGACTTCGATGCGGCCTTCAAAAATTTGCGCAAGCGACAGAAGTTTTGAACGTTTGTAGTACGGACCGGTTTCGTGCCGAAGCTGCCAGATTTGGCGCCGGTTTTCGCACGTTTGGCAAGCTGCCAGCTTGCCCCACGTGGCCTTGGAGCCAGTTCAGGAATCGTCCGTTCCGCCGGACATTTCCAGGCGCAGCCAGCAGCGGGCGTAGGCCCAGTCGTTGTCGGCGGTGGACGGGGAAACGCCGAGCACCTCGGCCGCCTGCGGGATCGTCAGCCCGGCGAAGAACCGCAGCTTGACCAGCTCGGCTTTGCGCGGGTCGAGCTCCGCCAGCCTGGCGAGAGCGTCATCGAGCGCCAGCAGATCTTCGCGGGGGGGATCGAGCTCGGCGGGGAAATCCACCAGCTCGACACGTCTGCGGTCCCCGCCGCCCTTGAGGCTCTTCTTGCGCCGGGCGCGCTCGACGAGGATCCGCCGCATCGCTTCGGCGGCGGCGGCGAAAAAGTGCCCGCGGCTGTCCCAGCGCGGGGCCGCGGGGCCGGGCCGCTCGTGCTCGACGAGCCGGGCGTAGGCCTCGTGAACCAGCGCCGTGGCCTGGAGCGTGTGGCCGCCCGCTTCGCCGGCCATGCGGACGGCGGCCAGCTTGCGGAGCTCGTCATAAACCAGCGGCAGGAGCTGCTCGGCGGCGTGCGCGTCGCCCTGTTCGATCGCAGAGAGCACCCGCGTGACATCGCTCAATTGCAGGCCCTGCCCAGGAGTTCGTGCTCGAGACTCGGCCAATTATACCGACCGCCGCCTGGGAAAGCGCTGGAGGCGCATAATGGAGGGTCGAGAGTCGAGGGGCGAGAGCCGTACCAGCCGCGACGGGGTCAGACCCCTTTGCGGACGAGCGATTGCGAACGCGGAGAGCGGGTGAACCGCAAAGGGGTCTGACCCCATTCACGCGGCGTCGCCCACCGACTCGCATGGAATGTTGCGGTCGATGCGCCGCAGCAGCCCGCGCAGGACGCGGCCGGGGCCGATCTCGTAGAACTCGCCGGCGCCCAGTTCCAACATGAGGCGCAGGGAATCTTCCCAGCGCACCGGGCTGACGACCTGCCGTACCAGCAGATCGCGGATCTCGTCGGGATCGCTGTGCGTGGCGGCGTCGACGTTGGAGACCAGGGGGATCTCCGGCGTCTTGAGAGCCACGCCGGCCAGCGCTTCGGCGAGCCGGGCGTCGGCGGGCTTCATGATCTCGGTGTGAAAGGCCCCCGCGACCGCCAAAGGGACGGCTTTGCCGCCCCGCTGTTCCGCAAGCTCGGCGGCTCTCTCGCAGGCCGCGTTCACTCCCGAGAGGACGATGTTCCCCGGGGCGAGATAATTCGCCACAAACAGCGGTCCTTCGGCGGCCGCCTCGCGGCAGAGGTCTTCGACGGCGTCGCGCTCCATCAGCAGAATGCTGACCATGCCTGACGGTGTGGCGTCGGCGGCTGCCTGCATGGCTTCACCGCGGCGCTGCACGACGCGCAGGCCTTCCTCGAAGGTCATCGCGCCGGCGAATACGAGGGCGGTGTATTCCCCGAGGCTGAGGCCCGCCGACATCTCGCAGGCCAGCACGACCTCCGGCCGGTCGGCCCGCAACATTTCCAGCGCGGCCAGGCTGGTGACGAACAGCGCCGGCTGGCTGATGACTGTCGAATCGAGCTCTTCCGCCGGCCCCTCGAAGCAGAGCTTTGCCAGGTCGTACCCGAGGATGGCGTTCGCCCGGTCGTACAGAGACCGCGCCTCAGCATACCGCTCGGCAATCGAACGGCCCATGCCGACCTTCTGAGCGCCCTGGCCGGGAAAGAGAAAGGCAATTTTGCTCACGATCCCCCCAACTCATCCATGATGCGGGCGTTGATCCGCCGGTCTTTGAAGGTGGTCGCGACGCGCAGCGCGTTGGAGATCGTCACCGCATCGCTGGAGCCATGGCAGATGATGCAGATGCCGTCGATCCCCAGCAGCGGTGCTCCGCCGAACGTGCTGTACTGATAGCGGCGGGCGAGGTCGTCCAGGGCCGCGGCGGCCGCATCGCGTTCGCCCGTCAGCCGCCCCAGGAGTTCGCGCGCGACCGACTTCATCATGAACTCCGCCATGCCTTCGCTCACCTTGAGCACGACGTTGCCCACGAAGCCTTCGCAAATCAGCACGTCGGCCTCGCCCTGATACAAGCCGCGGCCTTCGACGTTGCCCACATAGCGATCGCCGAGCGCGCTGGATTGCAGCAGGCGGTGCGTCTCGCGGTAGAGGTCGTTGCCCTTGGTGTCTTCGCTGCCGATGTTCATGAGGCCAATCCGCGGCCGCTCGATGCCCATCACGTCGTGGGCGTAGATCGAGCCCATCACGCCGTACTGGTACAGATGCTCCGGCCGGGCCGCCGGGTTCGCGCCCACGTCCATCAGCACCGACTGGCCGCGCAGCGTGGGCAGCACGACGGCGATCCCCGGCCGCTTCACTCCTTTGAGAAACAGCCGCGTCCGCAGGCCCGCCGCGACCACCGCCCCCGTATTTCCGGCGCTGACGACGGCGTCGGCCTGGTGCTCGGCCATCAGGCCCCAGCAGACGGCAATGGAAGAGCGGGGCTTTTTGCGGAGGGCCTCGGCCGGCTTCTCGTCCATGCCGACGAAGCCTTCGGAGGCCAGCACCTGCAGACGTTCGCTGCGGAATCCCCGCGCGGACAAGAGCGCCTGGAGCTGCGGCTCATCGCCGACGAGAACCACTTCGAGGCCGGAATCGGCCTCCAGTGCCGCGATGGCGCCGTCAATGTTCGGTTGCGGCGCGTCGTCGCCACCCATGGCGTCGAGGGCCACGCGCATCGGCTGCTAATCCTCGGTTTCGATGACGGTCCGGCCCTGGTAATAGCCGCAATTGGGACACGCGACGTGCGTGGGCACCGGCGTTCCGCACTGGGGGCAATAGGCGAGCTGCACCGGCTTGACCTGATTGTGGGCGCGCCGGGTTCGGCTGCGCGACTTCGAGCTTCGTCGTTTCGGGACCGCCATGCGCCGTAAATCCTGCTGAGGGCCGCTCGGTGGATGTTCAATCGCCTACGATATCGGGACGCGCGGCGCGCGTCCAGCGAAGCCGAACGACGGCGATCACCCCGGATACTCAGCCACGTAGACCGCTTTGACCTGCGTGTAGTCGCGGAAGGTGTCTTCGCAGTTGACGCCGCCGCCGGGGCCGCCGGAGATGCCCTGGCCGCCGTAGGGCAGGCCGTAGGCGATCGAGTTGTGGCAGTTGACCTGGCAGGTGCCGTCGCGGAACTGCTTCGCCAGCGCGATGCCGCGCTGGATGTCCTTCGTCCAGACGCTCGCGCCCAGGCCATAGGGGGAACTGTTCGCCAGCCGCAGCGCTTCCTCCGCGGAACTGACCGGGCAGATGGTGGCGAACGTGTGGAACACTTCCTGCGGATTGACGTCGACGCCCGGCTCCGTACGGTACAAGGCCGGCTTCAGGTAGTTGCCATTGCGACCGCGGACTTCGGCCACGCCGCCGGAGAGGATCGGCTGCCCGCCGCGCAGGATCGTGTCCTGCTGGGCCTGCAGAATGCGGCGGCGCTGCGTGGGATTGACCACCGCACCCAGTTGCGTGCCCGCATCGGCCTGATAGCCGATCTTGAGGTTCTCGAAGAACTCGCGCTGGGCGTCGATGAAGTCGTCGGCGATCTTCTGATGGACGAACACGCGGTGCACCGTGCAGCAGGTCTGGCCGTAGTGCTGATTGGTGTGGCGGCCCACCAGGCGGGCGACCAGTTGGGGATCGGCGTCGTCGAGCACGATCGCCGAGCCGTTGCCGCCCATTTCGCGCTTCATCCGCGTGCCGTGCCGGTCGCAGATCCGTAGGATCTCCTGCCCCACGCCCGGCGAGCCGGTGAACGAGATGTAGCGGACGCCGGGATGCTCCGCGATGGCCTTGCCGGTCAGCTCGCCGCGCCCCGGCAGCACGTTGATCACGCCCGGCGGGAAACCGGCTTCCTCGGCCAGGCCGGCGATGTACAGGGCCGAGAGCGGCGTATCTTCCGCCGGCTTGATGAGGATCGTGTTCCCCGCGAGCAGCGCTGGGAACATAAACCACGACGTCAGCACGATCGGGTAGTTCCACGGGATGATGCCGGCGACCACGCCCCACGGCTCGCGATACGTGAAGCCATTGATGCCTTTGGCCACGTCCATCGCCGGGCCGTCGCCCAGCGGGATGCGCTTCGCGACGCCGCTGAAGTATTCGGCACACTCGCGGATCTGCGTG
>JAHWKJ010000498.1 GCA_019347905.1 Planctomycetota bacterium | reverse complement strand
GTCCATCCGCAGACCTTCGGCCGCACGCCGGACGCCGAAGTCTGCGAGCACGAATTCCACGACGGCTGGACCACGTTCGCCACGCGCCAGGAGCCGCAGAACGGTATCGACCGCGTGCTCGATAAGTTCGCCCATCGGCTGGCCCGCGTCGAGCCGGACGACGAGTACAAGCACTGGCATTTCTACCCGCACCTGATGTTCGGCAAGATGCGGCTGTTCTCGTGGATCGAAGCCACGCTGCCCACCGCTCCGGACCGGGCGCGGGTGATCGGCAAGTTCTTCTGCCGCGGGGGCTCCCGGGGCGTGCGCTCGCGAATCCTCGCACGGGCCCTGGGTCACTGGGAAAAGAAGTTCTTTGAGAAGTTGCGGGACGAAGACACCGGCATCATGCGGGAGGTGCAGCGAGGCCTCGATTCCCCGCTGCAGCCGTCAACGGGGGTGATCTCCATTCGCGAGGAGCGCTGCTGGCATTTTCAGAAATACGTCAAACGAATGACCAATGACCAATGTCCAATGACCAATGAGAGCGAGCGCAGCGCTCAGGGCGTCAAAGTTTGCTTGCCTCTTCGCGGCGCACTAGAGCCGACTTTCGACGCCCAGACGAATCCCACAAAGTGAAAACAATGTTTCCTCTCTCCGGTCATTGGTCATCGGTCATCGGTCATTCCAATTAACGATGTTCATCCACGAAACCCACCTCCCCCAGCGACTGGGGGTCCAGCACTACACCTCGCCGGAGCACCTCGACCGGGAAGTCGAGACGATGTTCCTGCCGGGGTGGCATTGCGTCGGCACGCTGCTGGACCTGCCGCGCGACGGCGACTACCTCACCGTGACGCTCTTCGGGCGGCCGGTCATCGTCTGGCGCAGCGGCGGCGACGTGCACGCTTTCCTCAATGTGTGCACGCACCGCTTCTCGCTGCTCCGCGACGAGCCCTGCGGGCACCTCGACGGTCACTTGAAGTGCCAGTATCACGGCTGGGAGTACGACGACGAGGGCAATACCTGCCGCATTCCCGACGCCCGCAGCTTCCGCCCCATGGAGAAGGGCCGCCTGGGATTGACCAAATACCGCTGTGAGACGGCGGGACAGCTCGTGTTCGTCACCTTCAACGACGACGCGCCGCCGCTGGCAGAATGGCTGGGCGAAGAACTGTTCGAGATGTGCCGGCGGTGGTTCTCGACCGCTCATCGTAAAACCGTGAACATTGACATCGACCACGACTGCAACTGGAAGGTCGTGATCGAGAATGTGTTGGAGGGCTACCACATCGAGTGCGTGCACCCCAACAGCTTTCGCACCTACCCCGACCCGGAACGCTGCGCCCACGAGTTTCACGAGCACTGGGACCGCTACACCGACGACTATTCCAAAGCGGGCCTCTATAACCGGCAGGAGAAGTTCGTCTCGCGGCTGGCGGGCGTCGAGCCGGATTACGTGTGGCATCACCTCTTGCGCTATCCGAACGTCGTGTTCGGGAAAATGGGGCTGTTTACCTGGGTGCAGATGGTCTGGCCGGTGACGCCGCACACCTCGCGGGCCATGTGGCGGATCGTACATTACCCCGGCCAGCCGGGCCGGCTGCGAAGCTGGCTGGTGCACCGCATGCTGAAAGGCTGGGGCCGCAAATTCATGACGCAGGTCGTGGGCGAAGACACCGCCATCTACCCGAAGATCCACCGCGGGCTCGCCGCCCCTGTGCGCCCCAACGGCGGCCTGATCTCAATCCGCGAGGAGCGCATCTTTCCCTTCCAGGATTACGTGCTGAAAGACACCGGCAGCGAGCCGGCAGAACCACAGATCGACAAGATTCCATGATCAACCTCACCGGAAAAACCGCCCTCGTCACCGGAAGCTCCCGCGGCATCGGCCGGGCCTGCGCGCTCAAGCTGGCCGAAGCCGGTGCCGATGTGATCGTCAACTACGTCACCTCGCGGGCCGCCGCGATGGACATCGCCGCCGAGATCGATCGGCTCGGCCGGCGGGTGGTCGTCGTCAAGGCCGACGTCGGCGAGCAGGACGACGTCGAGAGCATGCTCGACTTCGTCAAGCAGCACGTCGGGCGGCTCGACATCGTCGTCAGCAACGCGGCCACCGGCGGCTTCCGACCGCTGCTCGCCGCCAGCGAGCGGCACTTCCACACCACGATGAACACCAATGTGCTCTCGCTGGTGTACCTGGTGCGGGCGGCGCTGCCGCTATTGGAACAGGGGCCGGACCGCGGCAAAGTGGTGGCGATCTCCAGCCACGGCTCGCACATGGCGCTGCCGATGTACGGGCTGATCGGCGGCTCGAAGGCGGCGCTGGAGAGTATCGCACGGCACCTGACGCTGGAGGTGGGCGAACGGGGCGTGAACGTGAACGTGGTGAAGGCGGGCCTGGTGGAGACCGATTCCACCCGCCGCATTCCGTTTGCCGACCGCATGTTCGCCGGCCGCGTCGAAAAAAGCATGATGGGCGAGCGCGTGCTGACGGCCGACGACGTGGCCAACTGCGTGCTGTTCCTCGCCAGCCCCTTGAGCGACCTCGTGCAGGGCGAGACGATCACCGTCGACGGCGGCTCGGCGATCCACGTTTAAAGCGGACCCGATGTGCCCGGGCGTGCGACGCATCTTGCGATCTCAGGCGACCCACCACTGCGCTTGCCGCAGTGGAAGCGTGATTTTGCACTACAAGCTGGATCGCAGACGATTCTCCTCCTGAAGGTGTCTGGCCGGGGCCGGGGCCGCCGCAGACTTATTTCCGACTTCCACACGCTCCCTCGGCGGCCCCGGCCCCGGCCAGACACGGGGAGTGTTGTAGCTGCGGCCCGATGGCCCATAGTGCATAATCATCCGCCGACCGGGACAAGCCCAGTCGTGCGGTTGCAATGTGCGTCGCACGCCCGACGTATCCCTGCTTTGGAGGTTGTGGTCCGGCGCTGGCGGATTCCGTAGAATCAGGCGCCACGCTTCCTCGTCCGATTCTGCCCCCATGCCAAACGCCATCCTGACTCGCGCGGCCGGCGCCCCGCCGGCCGATCCGCTCCTGGCCGCCATTGCCGATAAGGTGCACGCCGGCGAGCGGCTCTCGTTCGATGATGGGCTGTACCTCGACCGCCACGCGAACCTGCTGGAGCTGGGGCGGCTGGCAAACGTCGTCCGCGAGCGGAAGAACGGCGGGCTCGCCTTCTACAACACCAACGTCCACCTCAATCCGACCAACGTCTGCGTCTATCGCTGCGTGTTCTGCGCTTTCCGGTCGGACCTGCGGGCCGAGAAGGCCTACGAGTTCACGGACGAAATGATCCGCGAGCGGGTGCGGGAAGCACAGCGGCAGGGCGCGACGGAGATTCACGTCGTTGGCGGGCTGCACCACCTCAAGGGCTTCGACTGGTACTTGGGCGTCGTCCGCGTCATTCACGAGACGTGGCCCAAGCTTCACATCAAGGCCTGGACGCCGGTGGAGATCCACTGGTTCAGCTACCTGACGAAGAAGCCCATCCGCTGGGTGCTGGAGCAGATGATCGCCGCCGGACTCGGCAGCCTGCCCGGCGGCGGAGCGGAAATCTTCGACTCCGAAATTCGCCGGCAAATCTGCGAGCACAAGGCCGATTCCGACGCGTGGTTCGAGGTCCACCGCACCGCACACGAATTGGGGCTGCGCTCCAACGCCACCATGCTCTACGGACACATCGAAGACGCCCGGCACCGCGTCGACCACCTCTGCCGGCTGCGCGCTCTGCAGGACGAAACCGGCGGTTTTCAGACGTTCATCCCGCTGGCGTTCCATCCGGAGAACACCGGCCTCGAGCACATTCAGAAGCCGGGCATTCTGATGGACCTGCGGATGATCGCGCTCGGGCGGCTGATGCTCGACAACTTCGACCACGTGAAGGCGTACTGGATCATGCTCGGCCAGCAGACGGCGCAGGTGGCGCTGTCGTTCGGGGCCGACGACATCGACGGCACCGTCGTGCACGAGTTGATCTACCACGACGCCGGCGCGAAAACGCCCGAGGGCCTGACGGTGGCGGAACTGCACCGGCTGATCCGCGAAGCCGGCCGCGAGCCGGTCGAACGCGATACGCTCTACCGCCGCGTGATCCGCAACGGCGCCGCGTGGCAGATCGCAGAGCCGTGACGCCCGCTGTGGCGTTGGTCGCGGTCGTGGCTGGGGCATTGCGGGAGACGATTTCGCGACGTCTGTGGCCTGAACGTCGCCGCGGCAGTTCATGACCCCACTGGCTTTCCCAGCCCCAGCCACGGCCACGCCCCGCAAAAAAGCCCAGTCGCGCGACGTGCGCGCGACCGGGCTGACGAGAGGCGAACGGCCTTCAAAGTCGACTAGAGATCGTTGTTCTCCTCGGTCTGTGGGCGGCGGGGACGGTCGCCTTCGCCGGGACGGCCGCCGCGACGTTCACCTTCGCCGTCGCGTCCGCGTCCGCTACGAAACCGCTCGGCCATTGCCTCCAACTCCTTCGTGTCGACGAAGCCGTCTTTGTTGGTATCGGCGGAATCGAACAGCCGCGCGCCGCGCTCACCGAATTCTTCCTTGGAAAGTTTGCCGTCCTTGTTGGTGTCGCGCTGCTTGATCTGCTCGACGAAGTTTCCGCCGCCGAAGCCGCCCCGGCCGCCGCCGAAGCGTCCCCCGCCGAAGTTGCCGAACTGCGGGCGCGGCAGCTCTTCGCGGGTCACTTTGCCGTCCTTGTTCGCGTCGACCCGGTCGAAGCCGGCCAGCGTGCGCGCCCTGT
>JAHWKJ010000497.1 GCA_019347905.1 Planctomycetota bacterium | reverse complement strand
GTTCTGAGCGCCGAGCTGCACGGCCGGGCTGAAGGTCTTGCCGCCGTCTCGCGAAACGGCCACGTACATGTCGCGAAAGCCTCCGACTGAATTCCGCCACATCACGTACAGCGTGCCCTGGCTGTCGAACGTGACAGCGGGATGGCAGCAGGGACAAACGCTGCCGTCGGGCGAGCGATAGATCAGGCGGTTTTCGCTCCACCTCTTTCCGCCGTCGTTCGACGCGGCGCCGAAAATCTGGTTCTTTTTGTTGAGGCGGTGGTCGAGCCACACAGAGTACAGCATTCCATTCGGACCGGCGGCCAGCGCCTGGAGACCTTCGTTGGCCGTGCCGGGTGAATTGTCGTTGACGGTTACCGGCCCGCTCCAGGAGCGTCCGGCGTTGCTCGACCGCCAGGCGCGCACGGTGCCTTCTTCGTGGCTCACCGCGGTCACGACGATAATCTCTCGTCCGGCGGCAATGCGCGGCCCGCGGCGCATCCCCAGCGCCAGCCGCTCGACGTTTCCGACCTGCACCGGCGCGCCGTAGCTGCGGCCGCCATCGGTCGAGGTCGAGCAGTACACGGCCTCACCGGCTCCGTAGGCCACATAGACTTTGCCGTCGCTATCGACGGCCACCTGCGGCTGTCGAGGATTATCGAGGGCGCCGGCGGGAACGACGCGCACGGCTTCGGCCGCCCGGATGGCCATGGTGAAGCCGCCCGCGACGACGATCGCGGTGAAAAGAATCCTGCCCTTCATGGAATTCCTCCCGAGGTGGTTGGCAGCACGCCGGAAGCGCGGCGGAATCGCCGCGCTTCTCGCGGAGGTGATTGTACGGAACCCGGTCGCGTGACCGAAAGCGTCACTTCAATTGAAACGGCGTCAATGCCTGTTGCCGTTGTTCGATCCGGACTCGCAACGGGGAAGTTTTCGGATTGCTGTAACGGCCCCGCAGACGGTCGGGAGCCAGATCGGGATCCGGCATGGGACCCGACCGGCCGGCGGGCCAGATAATGGTGACCACATACTGGCCAGCCGGTGCTCCGTCCGCGTTTTTGTACGTGCCTAGCGCAAAGCTGCCATCGGGGCCGGTTTTTCCCCTGGGACGAAGGTCGTTCGACTGGGCTGCTCCAACAGGATGAAAAACGACCAGGGCGCCGTCGGCCGGCTGGTGATTCACCAGCACCTTTCCGCTGACCGGAAAAACAGGAAGGCGGCTTGCTTCCGTGCTGTCAGTCCGACTGCACGACGTGGCAATTGCGACTGTCAATCCGCACATCATTGAGCCGATGAGGCAGCTCGATCCTCGCTTCACGAACATTGCCACTTCATCAAAGTTGGTTGAGGGACCAAAGCAGCCAAAGCACCGATGAACCGAGGGAGCTGGCGCGGTTGGATTGCTCAGTATTCGCCGATCACCTCACCTTCCTGGGAGGTCAACAGCCCGTAGAGCACTCCCTTGTCGATGTTCTCGTTCAGCCCACGGACCGAGCCGTCGACAAGTGCTGCATTGGCCGCACCGGGGTGGAACGAATAGATGCCGTCACTGTTATTGCAGTTGATAACGCGTTGTTCCCATCGGCCGTTGCAGTCTGCCGTATAGCTCTTCACCCAGACGGAGTTGTACGAGGCCCAGGGTCCGACCCAGTACCACCAGTTCCAGCCGCCCCAATAGTAATTGGGCACGTTCGGCTGCTGGCGGCCATTGATCCAGTGCTCCGGCCGCCCGGCCAGTTCGGTGGCGAGAATCGTGTTGGTCGGTCCATCCGTGATTTCGGCAAACCGGCGCGCTCCGTTCTGCGCCAAAGCTCCTTCGCGACGGTTGGGATTCTGATAAACGGTGGGATCGAGCACACCGCGAGGGGCCATGTAGTCGCTGGCGGCTGATTCGCCAGTGGACGGCAGCGTTCCGACGCCGGGGCCCCAGGACTGCGTCGGGTGTTGCACGAGGCGCGGATTCGGGGCGGAAGGGCACTGATAGATTGGGAGCTGGTGGGCTCTGGCCGAGCGGTTGGCTGGATCGTACCAACTGTAATTCCAGTCGTAGATGCCCTCCAAATTGGCTTGATCGAGGTAAGGGAGAATGCTCGTTCCCCATCCCCGATGGGGGTAAACGCTGCCATGAGCCGGCAGGCCCCGATAGACGTCGGCGTAGTTGTGCATCGCAAGGGCAATCTGCTTGAGATTGTTCTTGCACTGCGTCCGTCGGGCCGCCTCGCGGGCCTGCTGGACGGCGGGGAGCAGCAGGCCTATCAGGATGGCGATGATGGCGATGACGACCAGGAGCTCGATCAGCGTGAAGCCGCGGCGGCGCAAAATGCGGCAGGCCTGAAGCATGGAGAAGCCTCCTCGCTAAAGCTGTTTCGGGAAGATCAGTTGGACCTGCCACGCGTGCTGGCTGGCTTTGGCTGGCCGGAAGAGCGCTCGCTACTGGCTGGCGGCAAAGGCAGGCTTTGAGAGTGAGTCTCAATTGCAGGAGAGTCTAGAGCAGCGGCCTTGTCGCTTCAACCTTGCAGCTGGCCTTTTAGCAAAAAAATCCACGAAAGCCGGGGGCGCTTTCATGCGCGTTTCGCGCAGCGGCTTGACGGTCGGACGATCTGCGACTTTACGGGTACCAGCCCCACCCGTTCTACTATGGGCGAAGCAGCGCGCCCGAGACTTTGCCTCTGAGAGGATGGCCGGAGGAGTGAAGACTATGAGAGCCGTAAAAGCGCAGCCATCCCAGATCCGGCATGCGAGGTCCTGGATCGCCGCCGTCATGGGATTCGGCCTGGTCGCAGTGGCCGGGAATGCGGAAGAGCGGTCGTTCGAGGCAGTTCTCACGACGGCCGGTGCCGTAACCGGCGAGGCGGTGGCCGGCTGGAAGCGGGAGGGCTTCGCGGCCGTGGCCGTCGTGCTGGACGACGGCCTCGATGCCCGCGTTCTCCGAAACGCGGCGGACGCCGTCGCGGCCCGCTCCCTGGATCTCTATTACTGGATCGAAGTCGGCCGGAATCCCGCCCTGGCCCGGGAGCACCCGGAGTGGATGGCGTCCCTGGGCACTCACAATGACTGGCGGAGGCGGTTCCCCGAGTTCCGGCCGCCGGTGAAGGGGCAAGTCGCCAAAGCGTGGCCCTGGGTGCCGATTCGCTACCGCGATGCTTTCGACGCCCATTTGGCGCGGATCGATCGGCTGTTGGCGCGCGTTCCGGAGGGGTATCGCGGAGTGCTGATCAACGATCTTCAAGGCGGGCCGGGCTCGTGCGGCTGCGGTAACCTCCAGTGCCGTTGGGCGACGGATTACGGCGTACCATCCACCGGCGCTAAGCTCGACGTGGCGGACTCCGCCGCCCGCTTCGTGGCGGAGGTCGGCAAGCGTACGAAGGGCAAGGAGATCATTCCCGTCTGGACGCCCGAATGCGAATGGGCAGACCTGCCGGACGACAAGCTCCCGCCGGAGGTCCGCAGCACCGGCTACTGCGGCAAGGTCCCCTGCTTTGAGTTCTGCCGCAAGATGTTCGGCAAGCAGTGGACGGCGCTAAACGCCGACCGATCCGGGCCGACCGGCCTGCTGTTGCTGCACAAGGAATTCGACCGCGGCCGCGCGCCGGACGATAGCCCGGCGGAGTGGCTGACCCGCTCTGTGAAATACGTTGAGGAGCAGGCTGAGAAGCCGGTGCCTCGGAACCAACTGTGGCTGGTCGTCCAAGGCTACGACGTGCCGCCAGAGGAAGAGGCCACCGTCCGCGGGGCGGCCGCGAAAATCGGAGCCGGGACCGTGCTCGTCGCGCGCACCCGGATCGATCAGGCTTATCAGCCTCGGCTCGTGACGGTGAAGGCGGGTGCCGACGCGGCCGCGGCGAACTCGCACGACCGTTCGCCGCACCCAAAGCGGCACGAGTGATGATGCGGGCGTCGTTTCCGTCAACACGAGGGGCGCGTCCACTTACACGACCTGCACGCGACCATGCTCCATCTGCTGGGGCTGGACCACGAGCGGCTGACATATCGGTACGCCGGCCGCGACTTCCGGCTGACCGACGTGCACGGCCGGGTCGTGAACGAGATCCTCGCCTGACCGCTGTGGTCGGGCGACCATTGCTCGCGGGGCCGTCCACCGCTCACCGCACGTAGCGGTCCCACAAGCCGTAGGTTTCTCGCTTCTGCCCACGCGGGATGGCCAGGACGATCACGACCAGGCCGACGGCTGTGGTCGTGGCGGAGTAGCCGGTCGTGGAGCTGGAGAGCAGCCACGGCACGCCCGCGACGATTGCGCCCAGGAGCACGTTCAGATAACGGCCGACGCGCACCACCTCGCCCATCGCGATCACGGAGACGGTGAGGATCAGCGCACCGCCGAGATGGCCCACGTCGGCGGCGGCGGTCTTGATGTCGATGCCGAATGCCGTCGGCGCGAACATCAGGCCGATGCCCAGGATGCTGGAGACGACCAGCGTCCACGGGAAGCTCATGCCCCAGATCGAGGCCAGGAAGACGGCGCCGGGCCGCGCGGGCAGTTGCATCAGTTCGGGCGAGCGTTCGTCCGGCGTGCAGCCGTCGGATTTGCCGCCCTGCCAGAAGATCTTCCACAGCGAGCCGCCGCGATCGCCGCGGCGTTTCGCCTGAACCATGTGCTGGCCCATCGCCACCACTTCGTCGACCTCCAGTGGGATCATGGGCAGCATGATCGCCGCCGCCAGCAGGCACATCGTGCACCAGTGGTGCACCACGACCGGCTGCGAGATGACGAGGAGGATGTGCGTGAGGCCCAGCGGA
>JAHWKJ010000496.1 GCA_019347905.1 Planctomycetota bacterium | reverse complement strand
AGCACGTCGTCTTTGGCCTTTCGCAGCCGTGCGGCCGTCATGCCGAACAGGTGCGCGTACTCGCCGATCGAGGGAAAAAAGGCTCCCCGCTGCCGCTCGAATTGCACCCGCAACAGGTTGATGCAGTCGGAACGGCCGATGACTTCGTCGAAATTGTTGGAGACTTCCACACCCAGCTTCTCGATCTCGCGCGGGATGAGCGTGGCCGGGCCGCAGACGATGACGTGCGCGCCCAGCTTCGTCAGGCCCCAGATGTTGGAGCGGGCGACGCGGCTGTGGCGGATGTCGCCCACCAGCGTCACCGTCAGGCCGGCCAGCGAGCCGCGCCGCTCGCGGATCGTGAAGATGTCCAACAGGCCCTGCGTGGGATGCTCGTGAGTGCCATCGCCGGCGTTGATCACGCTGGCTTTCAAACGCTTCGCCAGCAAGTGTGGCGCGCCGGGCGTCGAATGCCGCACGACGACCTGCGAGACGCCCATGGCCTCGATGTTGCGGGCCGTATCGACGAAGCTCTCGCCCTTCGACAGGCTGCTGCCTGACGACGTGAAATCGATGGTGTCGGCGCTCAGCCGCTTCGCCGCCAGGCTGAAGCTGGTGCGGGTGCGGGTCGAAGGCTCGAAGAACAGGTTGGCCACCACTGTGCCGGCCAGCACCGAGAGTTTCTGCTCTCCCAGCCCGGCCAGCCGCTTGAATTCGGCGGCCTGATCCAGAATAACGGTGATTTCTTCGGCCGAGAGATCCTCCAGGCCGAGCAGATGCGTCCGCGTCCAGCGGTCGGCGGGCTGGGAAGGGGAATCGGTGCCAGCCATGTTGGGCCTCATCGTAGCAGCCGCCCGCGAGCCGTTCAATCGGCCGAATGGCCCGCTACAATGGCGCTGGCCAGGCCTCATCGGCTGGGGAATGCCCGCGCATCGAAGAAGCGACTCACGAGAACACCACGATGTTCGCACTATCCGCCGTGCAAGCGGCTCTCCGCGAGTTCGGCATGGATGCATGGCTGCTGTATGACTTCCGCAGCACAAACCTCCTGGCCCGCCGCGTGCTCGACGTGCCGGCCGCGGCCGTCACCACACGCCGCTTCTTCTACCTGGTGCCGGCCCAGGGGGAGCCGCACAAGCTGGTGCACCGCATCGAAGCCGGCGTGCTCGACCATCTGCCGGGCGAGAAGACGGTGTACCTCAAATGGCAGGAACTGGAGGCGGGCATTGAAGCGCTGATCGCGGCCCGCACAAAAGTCGCGATGGAGTACGCGCCGCGGAACTCGAACCCCTACGTCTCGCGAGTCGACGCCGGCACGGTGGAATTGGTGCGGTCGTTCGGGGCCGAGGTCGTCTCGTCCGGCGACCTCGTGCAACTCTTCGAGGCGACGCTCGATTCCGAACAGCAGAACCTGCACCGCGAGGCGGCGATCCACACCGACAGCGCCTTCGCCCGCGTCTGGAAGTTCATCGCCGAGGGCGTCGCCTCAAACGGCGCGGTCGAAGAAACGGACGTCCAGAACCTGATCCTGGAGCACTTTGCGGAAAACGAACTCGTCACAGATCACCCGCCGATCGTCGCCGTCGGCCCGAATAGCGGCGACCCGCATTACGAAACCGGCACCGGCGCCGACACGGCGATCCGCGCCGGCAGCTTGGTGCTGATCGACCTGTGGGGCAAGCTCGACCGGCCGCGAGCCATCTACAGCGACCTGACGCGCGTCGGCTACGTCGGAGAATCCGTACCCGACCGCTATGAGGAGATCTTCCGGATTGTGGCGTCGGCCCGCGATGCCGGCCTGGCATTCCTGCGCAAGGCTTTCTCCGAAGGCCGCCGCGTGGCCGGCTGGGAAGTCGACCGTGCCTGCCGCCGCGTCATCGAGAAGGCCGGCTACGGCGACGCCTTCGTGCACCGCACGGGTCACAGCATCGGCCAGGAGACACACGGCAATGGCGCGAATATCGACGACCTGGAAACGCACGAAGAGCGCCGCATCCTCGCCCGCACGTGCTTTTCCATCGAACCGGGCATTTACCTGCCGGAATTCGGCATCCGCAGCGAGCTCAACGTGCTGATCGACGCGCACTCGATGGTACACGTCACCGGCGGCGATCCTCAGCAGGCCGTGCAGGCGATCGTGTGAAGTGCACAGAAGTGTGAGTGAATGGGCCATCGGAAATGACAAGGGGACTCAAAGATATGCGGCGGCGTGAAGCACTCGGTTCGATGCTGGCACTGGCGCTGGCCGGCTGCGCCGGCGGTTCCAACGGAGGCTCCGGGAAGCGGCGGATCGCCGTCATTCCCAAAGGGACCTCGCACGACTTCTGGAAGAGCGTCCATTACGGGGCCGACAAGGCCGCGAACGAGACGGGCGTCGAAATCGTCTGGCTGGGCACCGATGACGAAACGGACAAGGAAGGCCAGATCAAGATCGTCGACAACTTCATCGCCCGCGGCATCGACGGCATCTGCCTCGCGCCCATCGACCGCGACGCCTTCGTCCCCGTGGTCGCGCGGGCGGCCCGCCGCAAGATTCCCACGGTGGTGTTCGACAGCGGCCTCAGCGACGACTCGAACATCGTCAGCTACGTCGCCACCGACAACTATCGCGGGGGGGTGATGGCCGCCGAGCATCTCGCGAAGCTGATGGAGGGCGCCGGCGGCGTGATCCTGCTGCGCTATCAGGCGGGCAGCGAAAGCACCGAACAGCGCGAGCGCGGCTTCCTCGAGACGCTCGAAAAGTTCGAGAACATTCGCGTGCTCTCGGAAAGCCAGCGCGTCGATTCCAAGGCCGAAGAGGCTCTCAAGATCGCCGGGCCTCTCCTGCGGCGCTACGCCGGCGAACTGGGCGGCGTGTTCACCGTCTGCGAGCCCAACAACAAGGGCATGCTCTTGGCGCTGAAGCGCGAGAAGGACGCCGCCGGCGAACCGCTGGCCGGGAAGGTGAAGTTCGTCGCCTTCGACCCGGACCCGCAGATTGTCGCCGGCCTGAAGGACGGTATCGTGCACGGCGTGGTCCTGCAGGATCCCGTGAACATGGGCTACCTCGCCGTCCAGACGATGGTCCAGCACCTGGACGGAAAGCCGGTCGAGAATAGGATCCCCACCGGCGAATACCTCGCGACGCCCGCAAATTTAGACGAACCCCGCTCCCAGGAACTCCTGCACCCCCGGCAATACGGCGGCGTCAGGGCCTGAGGGAGGGGGTTTTTCGCAGCCCCGAGACTGGAACACCCGGCAAAGGGATCCTATACTTCCCATTGCCGCAGGTGACTTACGGATCCGTTTACTCCGGAAATGCGGATTATCCGGACCAGCGATTCCGGAAAGAACGGCGTAAGAGTCATAAACGGTACTCTCCCCCCTTGCAGGCGTTGTCGGTTCAGGTCCCTCCGGGCGCTTACGCTTCCGGCTCGAACGACTTGAAATCCCCCCTCGGCAATCCTCCCCGCCGTAACGTCGTAACCCGCTGCTAACGGAGTGTCCGCGTCGGGAACCCGATCGAGACGGGCGGCCAGTCCGCCCTGACCGAGGCGCGGCCGCACATTGGAACCCGAATCCGACAACGAGATGACGCACTTCTTCGACAAACGCGATCCGTGGGGCCGGAGTCCGGCCGTGTGGATCGTCGTCGCTATGCTTTTGATTGCCCCCGCCGCCTGGTGGCTCGTCAGCCAGATCCAGCTCGAAAACGATGTCCGAAGCTGGCTGCCCACGGACGATCCGCAGGCCCGGACGCTCCAGTGGGCGCACGACGAGTTCCCCACACGCGACAGCCTGTTTATCTCGTGGGACGGCAGCTCGCTCGACGATCCGCGCCTGGGGCGGCTGACCGAGCGTCTGCAGGGCGTCATCGACGAAAACGGCGTCCGCCACGGTGGGCTGCCGGAGGTGGAACGCGTCATCGGCCCCCAGGAACTGCTCGACGAGATGGCCCGCCGCGACATCTCCCGGGCGGAAGGCCTGCGGCGGCTGACGGGGATGCTCGTCGGCCGCGGACCGCTGAAGATCCGCCTGAGCGACGCCGCACGCGAAGTGCCGCAGGAGGCTCAGTCGCAGATTCTGGGCGCGCTGCGTGAGCGGTTGGACGTGGACGCGGCCCTCATCGCACGGCCGGAAAGCGCTGTCGATGCCCCAGATGACGAGAACGCTTCCAGCGAGTCGACTGCAGCCGATGGGCCGCCGCACTACGACTTCCAGGTGGGCTGGCCGCGGATGCAACTGGAACCAGTGATCCTCAAGCGCGCCCGCGAGTTGGCAAACTCGTTGAAGGACGCTGACGGCCGCCGCCTCGTCGAGGATTGTTTCTTCCTGCCGGGTGAGCCGGTGGCCCTGTCGGTCATGCTGTCGGATGCGGCCCTGGATGACAACAACGCCACGGTGGAGTCCATCCGTCAGGCGGCCATCGCATCCGGGATTCCTGCCGACAAGCTGCGGATGGGCGGCCGCGCCATCGCCGGTGAGGCGCTCAATCGCTCGGTTCGCAGCGCCGCGTGGAATGCCGAGTACCCGTTCTTTCAACTGCTCCGGCGGTCGCTGTTCCTGCTGTCGGCCCTCGTCGGCGCGGGGCTGGTGCCGGCGGACATCGATCCGGCGCTGCGCCTGCTCACCCACATGCTGATCATGTTCCGGCTGGTCTCGCCGGGTTCGTCGGAGCCGCCCGAGGCGACGCGGCCGCAGGTGGCGCGCGCCTGCGGGCCGAAAGACTGGGACAGCCTGCTTGCAGCCCAGGACGAGGCGCGGCAGAGGGGTTCGGCGC
>JAHWKJ010000495.1 GCA_019347905.1 Planctomycetota bacterium | reverse complement strand
CGACGAGCATCGGCGGAAGATCGAAGCCGGCTCGATCATCTTCGACCCGCGCACGGTGAAGAACGCCGGCGAGCCATGGATGATCTCCGGCCGCGAGGCCCGCGCCCACGACATCCTCGCCGTCCACACCGCCACCAACCGGGCCGAAGTGGAGGACCTGTACGCGCTGCCGCGCGGCACGCTGCGCGACGACCCCACCGCCGGCGAGGCGCCCAAAGCGCGGCTGATCCGCATCGACGGCCCGATCGACACCGTCACCGAGGCGTTCGTCAAGCGGCAGATCGACCGTTCGCTCGGCGCGGGGGCCAACCTGCTCATCTTCGAAATTGACTCGTACGGCGGTTTGCTCGTCCCCAGCTTCGAGATCGCTGACTACATCGCCAGTCTCAATCCCAAGCAGGTCCGCACCGTCGCCTGGGTGCCGGAGAAGGCGATCAGCGGTGCGGCAATCATCGCGCTGGGCTGCGACGAAGTGTACATGCAGCCGGATGCGGTCATTGGCGACGCCATGCCCATCGAGATCAAGCCCGGCGCACAATTCGAGAAAGCGCCCGAGAAAATCCTCAGCTTCATGGAACCGAAGATGCGAAGCCTCGCGACGAAGAAGGGGCGTTCCGTCGCGCTCATGCGGGCCATGTTCCAGCCGGATTTCGAGGTCCGCCGCGTGCGGCACCGCGAGAAAGGCTACGTCCGCTTCATGTCGCCCAAAGAAATCGAGGCCGCCGGCGGCGACGAGATCTGGGAGGATCGGGGCCAGGTCGACGAGACCGGCAAAGGCAAAGTGCTCACGGTGAACGGACTCGTCGCTCACGATCTGGCACTGGCGAAGCCGCCGGTCAACGACTTTGAGGATCTCAAGAGCCGGCTGGGGATCGCACCGGGCCAGAATGTGATCGTGGTGGGCCGCACCTGGGTGGACGACCTCATCGAGTGGCTCAACACCGAATCAGCGATGGCGATCCTGATCACCATCGGCCTCATCTGCCTGTTCATCGAACTGCACGTGATGACGGGCCTGCTAGGTATCGTCGCCGCCGTCTGCTTCGTGCTGTTCTTCTGGGCGCGCGTTGTGGGCGGAACCGCCGAAATGCTCGAAGTGCTGCTGTTCATCCTCGGTGTCGTGTGTCTCGCGATCGAGATCTTCGTAATCCCCGGCTTCGGCGTGTTCGGCGTTTCCGGCGGGCTGTTGATCCTGTCATCGCTGGTGCTGGCCAGCCAGACCTTTACGAACATCGAACCAGGCGAAAGCATGCGGCAACTTACGCACACGATGACCGCCCTCAGCGCCTCGATGGTGGCCGTGGTGGCGATCGCGATCGTGCTCAACCGCTATCTGCCGCAGATGCCGCTCTTGGGCCGCGTGATGCTCAGCCCGGCGGGGGCGGCGAGCGTGCAGGCGGAATCGGGCGGGCCGAGGCTGCGGCCGGACCTGGCGTCATCGGCCGGCGGCGGGCACCCGTTGGTCGGGCGGCGAGGGGCGACGGTCTCGGACCTGCGCCCGGCCGGAAAGATCCGCCTGGGGGATGACTTCGTCGACGTCGTCAGCGACGGCCCCTACATCGACAAGGGGAGCACCGTCGAGATCGTGCAGGTGCTCGGCAACCGCATCGTCGTCCGCGAGGTGTAGGGTGGGCTGCGCCCACCAGAACACCCGGGCCGGTGGGCGCAGCCCACCCTACGTCCGACCTGTCACAACTCGTCTTCGTCGTCGTCTTCGTAGTCGGGGTGCAGCGGGTCGTCGGGCGAGAAGAAGAAATCGCCAAGCCCCATGGGCACGATGTCGCCGCCCAGGCTGCCCGATTTCTTCTCCGCCAGGCTCTTGAGGTCCAGCGCTTCGTCGCCCAGGCAGTTCTTGAGGGCCTCCTGCCACGCGGCGTCGCGGCTCAACGGGTGCGTCGGATCGGCGAAGAGCCGTTTGATCGCGTACCGCAGCACGTTCATGCCGTCGCGGGTCGAGAAGTCGAGCTTCAGCTCGTGGGCCTCCTGCAGGAACTCGACGGTGAGGTTCAGCATCTCCTCTTCGGCGAACGGCAGGTGGTATTTGAGGATCGCGAGCTCGTCGGCCTTGCTGGGATGGCCGAGCGTGAGCGTGGGCTGCAGGCGGCTGAGGATGTAATCGGGGATCTCGTAGGTCGACTCGTCCTCGTTCATCGTCACGGCGCAGCGGAAGTCGCGGTGGGCGCGGATCGTGATGCCGGCCACGATCGATTCGACGTACCGCCGGTGGTCGAGCAGCGGGGCGAGGCTGGCCCACGACTTCTCGTTCATGCGGTTGCCTTCGTCCAAGAGGCACACGCCGCCCTTGATCATCGCCGTCACCAGCGGGGAAGCGTGGTACTTGATCGTGCCGCTCTCGGCCAGCACAGGCGTCACCAGCAGGTCTTCGGGGCGGGTGTCGGCGGTGCACTGGTAGACGTACAGATCCTGCCGCCGCGTCCGCGCCCCCGCGATGGCCAGCGTCGTTTTGCCGATGCCGGGCGTGCCCACCAGCCGCGGCGTCAACGGCAGGTCGCGCTCGTCGACGACCACCCAGCAGGCGAGCACCTGCTTGAGGATCTCGCGCTGGCCGATCCACTGCCCGTCCGAAGGATCCGGCTGGCTGAGGTGCAGCGTGACGCCGTCAATCAAAACGTGTTCCGGCATGATCTCGCGTGGTCGTACGAAGGAGTGGTCAGAGAGTTTCCGTGATTATAGGGACCCGGCGTGATGCGGGCACGCCAGGCGGGTGCGAATGACCAATGACCAATGACCAATGGAAGCAATCGCATCTCAGACGCTCTCGATCGTGCAAGTTGACGCGGTCCCGCTTGCCTCTTCGCGGCGCACCCGGAAAAACTGACCCAACTTCATTGGTCATTGGTCATTGGTCATTGGTCATTGGTCATTGGTCATTGGTCATTGGCCATTGGCCATTGCTACAATGCCCCCGCCATGTACGAGCATCTGACGCTGATCAGCGGCCGGGCGCATCCGCGGCTCGCAGCCGAGATCGCCGATTACCTGGGCGTCGAGCTGGGTCGCGTCAGCGTCTCCGACTTTCCGGACGGCGAGATCAGCGTGCGGCTGGACCAGAACGTCCGCGGCTGCGACGTGTTTCTGATCCAGCCGACGGGGCCGCCGGTCAATACGAACCTGATGGAGCTGTTGATTCTGATCGATGCCTGCCAGCGGGCCAGCGCCGACCGGATCACGGCCGTCATCCCCTACTTCGGCTATGCGCGGCAGGACCGCAAGGACGCCGGCCGCGTGCCCATTACGGCGAAGCTGGTGGCCAATCTCATCAGCAAGGCGGGGGCCGACCGCGTGCTGACGATGGACCTGCACGCGGCGCAGATCCAAGGCTTTTTCGACGTGCCGGTCGATCACCTGTACGCGGCGCCGATTCTCGACGAGTATTTCCGCGGCCTGAACCTGACCCCGGATGAGATTGCGATCGTCAGCCCCGACGAGGGCAGCATCAAACGCTCGCTGCAGCACGTCGAGCGGCTGGGCGGCCGGCTGGCCATCGTCGACAAGCGCCGCGCCAGCGCCATGCGCACGTCGCAGGCGAACCTGATCGGCGGACCGCTCGACGGCAGGACCGCTCTGTTATTCGACGACCTGATTTCGACCGGCGGCTCGATCGTCGGCGCGGCCCGCATCGCGCTGGAGCACGGGGCCCGCGACGTCTACGTGAGCGCGACGCATGCCGTCTTCTGCGGTCCCTGCCGCGAGCGGTTGGATGCGGCGCCCCTCCGCGAGATCGTCGTCAGCAACAGCCTGCCGCTGCGCGAAGAGCAGCGGCCCGCGCGGCTGAAGACGGTGAGCGTCGCGCCGCTCCTGGGCGAAGCCATCCGCCGCATTCACCGCAACGAATCGGTGAGCCTGTTGTTCGACTAAGCGAGTCGAAAGAATCACTCGCCATAAAACCGCGTCAACTCTTCCACCGTGAGCGGCTCGTGGATGGAGTCGCTGGCCAAGAGCGCCCGGAACCGGCGGTGGCCTTCGGACGTGCCGCGGACGTTCACCCGATACAGGGCAGTCTTGCCGGGCGGCAGCTCGGGCAATGCGCCGAAGCGGACTCGTCCCTGGCCGGCGGCGCTTTCGGTCGGTCCTTTCGCGTCAAGCAGGTCGACGCCGGGCGGCAGCTCGCACGAGAGCACCACGTTTTGTGCAGACCGCGAGCCGTCGTTGCGGACGCGGATCTCGTAAGCCGTCTCGGCGCCCACTTCGATCGGGTCGTCGAGGTCGACGATCTCCAGCACGAGCGAGGCCGTGCCGTCGATGTCAGACGCCAGGCGGTTCTCCGCCCGCAGGCCCTGCTCGGTGGTGGCGGCCACGACGTGCTCGAAGCTGCCCAGCCGGGCGGCGGTCAACTCGACGTCCAGCTCGGTGGTTTTGCCGGCGTCGAGGCGGTCGACGAACCACACGACGGCGCGGCTGAGGTTGTCGTAGCTGCCGCTTTGTCCCGCCCGCACGAACGTGAAGCCTTCGGGCACCTGGTACTCGACGCGAATTTGATTCGAGGGAGCGGTGCCGTCGTTGGCCACGTTCACACGGTAGACGGCGTTGCGGCCGATGTACCGCAGCCCCGGTCCAGTGAGCGCCACCTGGATGCTGGGTGCGATGACTTCCACCTCGGCCGCGGCCGCGTGGACGAGCTCGGTATCGCCGCGGGCCTCGACCTTCAGTTCATGGGAGCCGCCCTTGGCCGCCGCGAGGGCGAGCCGCACGCGTCGCGTTTCGCCGGGGCCGATCGAGCC
>JAHWKJ010000494.1 GCA_019347905.1 Planctomycetota bacterium | reverse complement strand
CGCATCACTGCTGGTCAAGCTGGTCGAGGGCCTGCATGACCATCGCCTGCTGACGGTGCCGAAAGGCGCGGTAAGAGGCCCAGGGATCCGGCCCCGTTCGCACCGGCTGCCGTTGGGCGTCCGGCTGCGGTGCAGATTGGTCGGCTCGGAGGGCGCGGCTCAGGGGCGAAACCTGCCGTGCAGCGGGCTGATCGTCAGGCAGGCCGATGTGGAAGACCGTGTTGGGTGCGACGATCTGGAATATGCGAAAATCATCCCGCTCCACTTCCACGAGCATGTAATCGCTGCGATCGTACTCGGCGACGACGCCGGGCGCGATGAAAAAAAGTTTGTCCTTGTCGCCAGCGCCGCTTCGGCGATAGACGGAGGTGCCCTGTCCGCCGCGGCTCTGCAGGCCGGCGTCGACGCGCCGCAGGCTGCCGCGGAGCATCTCCATATCATCGACCAGTTGCTCCACCGGCTGGTAACCTTGCTGCTGAAGACGACTTTGGCCCATCGCCGCCGGAGCCGACAAAACGAGCATGCCGATCATCATCGGCCAGCCGCCATGCAGCTCGTCCCAGGAATGAACATCATCCAATGGTGATCGAAAATGGTCTCGCAGTGGCATGGCTTAACCTCCACGATGATTGTAGCCCGCGGCTTGGCCTGGTTCATCGCCAAACATCGCCCGGACCGGGCCAGCAAGATACAATGAATCGCTCGACCACCCCGTCACTATCCCGAACCTGCCCATGAAACGCATCAATCGCCGCACCGCCATCAAGCTCACGGCGGCCGGGATCGGAGCGCTCGCGATCCCCGCGCCCGAACTTCTCGCGCAGGACACCGCGGCGCCGTTCGGCGCTGAGTTTCCCAACCTGGAGTCGCTCACCACCGGCCAATGGTGGACCAGGGCAAAGGCCAATCCGGGAGCCAGGCGCGGAAGAGCAACTCCGGCGCCGTCCATGGATGTGCCGCGCGAGGATGTCGTGGCCTTTGCGGTTTACACGCACCACGGTGGCATCCTGAAAATCTCTGCGCAGCTTTTTCCGCTCAAGCCCGGCGAAGAGCACGCCTGCCGCCTCGAGTTCCAGCGCGACGGCCGGTGGACCGAAGCGGCTCGGGCCGACGTGCGCTATCCCGGCTGGGACGCGCACTTCCGCCTCGAAAACTGGGACAACTCGCAAGACGTTTCCTACCGCGTGCGGCACGGCGAGACGGCGATGTTCGAGGGACTCATTCGCCGCGACCCAGCGGACAAGGACGAAATCGTCATCGCGAATCTGTCGTGCAATTCGAGCCGCACCATTGGCCCGCGCACCGAGATCGTCGAGAACCTCAAGCTGCAAGACCCCGACCTGCTCTTTTTCGGCGGCGACCAGACGTATCGCCATACCGAACACACCGCCGGGTGGATCGAGTTCGGACTTCAGTTCCGCGACATCCTCCGCGACCGCCCCGCCGTCTGCATTCCCGACGATCACGATGTGGGGCACGGCAACGTCTGGGGCGAAAGCGGCAAGCGCTCCAAAATTCCGGGGGACGCGGACGGCGGCTACCGCTATCCGGTCGAATACGTGAACCAGGTGCAGCGGCAGCAGTCGTGGCACCTGCCCGACCCGGTGGACCCCGATCCGGTGGATCGCGGCATCGAGGTCTACTTCACCCGCTTGACGCTCGGGGGCGTGGACTTTGCCATTCTGGAGGACCGCAAATTCAAGACCGGTCCCGCGGGGAAGATTCCGCAGATGGGTCCCCGGCCCGACCACATCAGCGATCCGAACTACGATCCCAGGACCGTGGACCCCTCCGGCCTGGAGCTGCTCGGCCCGCGGCAGGAAGCGTTTCTGGAGAATTGGACGCAGGACTGGACCGGCGCGGAAATGAAGTGCGTGCTGTCGCAGACGGCGTTTTGCGGGGCGGTCCATCTGCACGGCTCTCCCGACAACCGGCTGCTCGCCGACCTCGATTGCAACGGCTGGCCGCAAACGCCGCGGAATCGAGCTCTGGAATTGATTCGCCGCGCGTGGGCGGTGCATCTCTGTGGCGATCAGCACCTGGCGGTTGTCGTGAAGCACGGCATCGACGAGTTCGGCGACGCTCCCTACGGCTTCACCAGCCCGGCGATCGTGAACACCATCTACGGACGCTGGTGGCATCCGCTCGACGAGCAGCCGGGTCCGAATCCCGTTCCCGATAGTCCCCTTCCCTGGACCGGCGATTATCGCGACGGGCTGGGGAACAAGATCTCGATGCTCGCCTACGCCAACCCCGAGAACATCGGCGACGAGAAGAAGCGCGCCGACGGCTACGGTCTGGTGCGCTTCAATAAGAAGGATCGCACGGTCACATTCGAGTGCTGGCCGCGCTTCAGCGATGCCCGCCAGGGGGACCAGGCTCAATTCCCCGGCTGGCCAATGACCATCGCGAGCGATGCCAACGACGGCCGCAAGGTCGCCGGCTATCTGCCCGAGCTGGTCTTCGAGGGGGACGAGAATCCCGTCGTGCAAGTGATCGAGGAAGCAAGCGGCGAGATTCTCTACACCATTCGCGCCCCAGGCGGCCGCTTTCAGCCGCGCGTTTACTCCAAGGGGAAGCACACGGTGAAAGTCGGGCACGACAAGCCCGACGCCCAGACGCTCGCCGGCCTGGAGCCCAAATCCAGGTCCGCGGCCGGAGAGCGCGCGGTCAAGCTGTGATCCGGACAGGCACAAGCGCTGAATGCACGTCGCACCGTAGGGCAGAATCATGAAGCAACTCGGCCGACTCGCTGCGATCCTTCTCGCGCAGGCGTGAGGGTCCGCGGACCTTGCGGATCAGTCCGCTGTACTGCTCGCGAACGGACTCCAGTTCGGCACGCAGCTTGTCGTGCCGGGCTTTCTCCTCGGCCGTCGGCTCGGGACGGTCCGGCTTCTGTGTGGCGAAGTCGCCGACGAGCAGGTCCTCTTCGAACTTCACGCCGGCCGGCCAAGCGGGGAGAAGCGTTCGTGCCCTAGAACGACAGCGTCACGATCCGCCCCGGGATCATCCGCACCCAGCGAACTTCGCGAAACGATTCGCCGTCCCGCGCGATGTGCGCCTCGACGCGGTACACGTGCGGCACGCCCGGCACGAGCGGGCGGCTGGACTCGAACCAGCACACGCCGTCGTTGCTGGCCAGTCGCACGAAGTCTTCGAGGCCGTGAACCGAAACCGTGGCGTTGCCCGGGACGTACACGCCGATGATGGCCGTCCGTGGATGCCGGTCGTTCGGCACCGGGTGCGACGGCTGGAGATACGTCACCCCCAGCGTGCCGGGCGGCGGCGGAACGGGCGGCAGCGAATGCGGCCACGCCCAGGGACGGCCGGGGTGGAACTCCGCGTCGCCGGTGGAGAACCGCGCCGCCGGCCACGGCTGCGCCGGGAAGGGCGCACACCGGCAGTCATCGTCGTCGTCGGCGCGTACCCCCTGCGGCGCGAACATCATCCAGCCACACAGCGTCGCCAGCACAAGTCCGGGCGGCACGATCGATCGAGTGAGCATCATCGGCGAGTCGCAAAGGCAAACGGGTGCGTGGTAGGCCACCGGCGAAACGCTTCCGACCAGCGGCACGGAGGCATCTCCACTCTACCGCGCACTGGGGCGCAGACTCGGTGAACGTCACCAGTTTGCCCGGAAAGTGTCTGTTGACAAAACGCCACATCGCGGACTGCCGGGTACATTCCGGTCCGGCGGATCGCTGCGACAGTGGGAGGGGTCGGCCGAGAGAATGCACCCGGAGGGATTCGAACCCCCAACCCTCGGTTCCGAAGACCGATGCTCTATCCAATTGAGCTACGGGTGCTCTGGGTTCGTCAGTCTACCAGTTCCAGCGTCGCCCACAAACGGGGGTCGTGCTCGAAGGGGAATTCGCGGCCCACGGCGAGAAACTGGTCGCCGAGCTCGCTGTCGCGCAGGGCGTAATAAAAGCGCAGCTTCCCCAGGGCGGCGGGATCCCAGCCGTTGAGCAGTGCGCCCGGCAACCAGGCCGACAGGCGATAGCCGTCGCGGGTTCGCTTTGCGGCGAGGTCGATCTGCGCCACGTCGAGAGGCGGCGGCTCTTCGCGAGCCTGTGGAATCGGGCGCTGGACGGCCAGAGGCCGCTCGCCGTCTTTCCCGCCACCCGCCGGGAGAAGCACTAATCTATGGCAGTAACGGCTCGCGCGGTGGATGTTTTCGGTCGCGCGGGTGTCGATCCAGACCTCCAGAGCGTCGCTTTCGGCTAAACGGTTCACATCGCACGCCGGCGGATGCGATTTCCCGGTCACCTGCACCACGAGGGCCAGCCCGGCCTCATTCCAGCCCGACGCCACCCGGGCGAAGACGTCACCGGCGTCGCCAAAGTGGGGCAGCTCGAATTCGGCAGGCAGTTCGAATGCGGAACGTCTCCCCCGCGGTGGCTTGTCGAGCCGGCGAAGGGGGATGGCATAGCGAAACAGAAACTGCGGGGGGAGCAGGGACATGGGTCCGACGGGGTGACGGGGTGACGGGGTGACGGGGTGACGGGGTGACAAGGTGACAAGGTGACAACGGATGTCGCAGGTCGAAATCCGAAGGTCGAATGAAGGACGGGCGACGACGCCATCCGGCAGCCACACCGGTGTCATTGTGACGCGGAGATTGGAACGTGTCACCGCAACGGCGGATTGTCCGCGGCCGGCGCGATGGGCCATTCTCGGCGGCAACGGCTTGAATGCCGTTTCGCGGGTCGGGTACCATAGGAGGGTCGCAGAGACCGGGGC
>JAHWKJ010000493.1 GCA_019347905.1 Planctomycetota bacterium | reverse complement strand
GGCGCATGTGCCGCGGCGCGACGGGCAGCCGATCACGCGGATGGTCGCGTTCTTTCCGCTGACGGGTGCCGAGGGCGACGTGGAGAGCGTGCTGGGCGCGCTCCTGCCGCTGGAGCGCGGCAAGCTGCCCGTGGAGCCGACGCTCGCGCAGGAGCTGCATGCTGAGCTGGCGGCGCTGCGGGCGAGTTTGCGTCAGCGGTTCGGCTTCGACACCGTCGTCGCGAAAGTGCCGGCCATGCGGCGCGTGGTCGAGCAGATCGAGCTGGCGCGGCGGTCCGATACGGCGCTCGCGCTCATCGGCGAAGCGGGCAGCGGCAAGGAGCACGTGGCGCGGGTCATTCATTACGGCGGCGAGCGCCGCAGCCGTGCATTCGTGCCATTCGATTGCCGCCGCACCGCCGCCATCGACCTCAAGCTGGCGTTCAAGCGGCTTCTCGAAGACGCACGCGACGCCGGGACGCCTCCGGGGCTGCGGCCGGGCAGCGTGTATTTCGACGGCGTCGAGGATCTGGCGGCCGACGTTCAGGAGTTGGTGGTCGAGGCGTTCACGAGTGCGGGGCTGGATCTGCGGCTGATGGTCGGCTCGGCGCGCGACCTGAAGCGGCTGCTCGACGAAGAAGTGCTGCGTCCGGAGTTCTATTACCTGGTCACGTCGGTGCAGATCGAGCTTGTGCCGCTGCGCCGCCGCCGTGAGGAGCTGCGGCTGCTCGCGCAGATGTTTCTCGAGTCGCTCAACCGCGGCGAGGCGGTGCAGAAAGGCGGTTTCGCGGACGACGTCTGGCCGCTGTTCGAGCGCTACAACTGGCCCGGCAACCTCGATGAGCTGCAGCTCGTGGTGAGCGAAGCCCGCGCGGCCGCCGGCGGCGAGTTGATCCGCGCGGCGGACCTGCCGTTCCGCTTTCGCACAGGACTGGAAGCGCAGGCCGTCGGACCGCCGCTGGAGCCGCAGCCGGTGCCGCTGGAGCCGCTGCTGGAGCAGTTCGAGCGCGAGCAACTGGAATTGGCGCTTCTTCGCGCCCGCTGGAACAAGAAGACGGCCGCAAAGCTGCTGGGCATCACGCGGCAGCGGCTGTATCGCCGGATGGAAGCGCTGAAGATCGAAGACCGCGAAGAGCCGTCGTAGTCGCGGCTGGGAGGCTTTCATGAATCGCAGACCGTGCAAGGCCGCTTTGTATGCCGCGCTCTCGGTGCAGTGGCTTACCGGCGGAGTCTTCGCCGCCGCCGAAGAGCCGCGCGCGCCCCGGCGGCCCAACGTCGTGTTCATCCTGACGGATAACCATGGCGCGTGGACGCTCGGCTGCTACGGCAATCGCGACATCCGCACGCCGCACATCGACCGGCTGGCCGCGGAAGGCGTGCGCTTCACCCGCGCGTTCAGCTCGAACGCTGTGTGCTCTCCGACACGGGCGACGTTTCTCACCGGACTGTTGCCGTCGCAGCACGGCGTGCACTGCTTTCTGCGGGCCGGTCACGCGCAGATGGGGCCGGACGCCTACAGCACGATCGCCGAATTCCGCACGCTGCCGGAGATCCTGGCCGAAGCCGGCTACGCCTGCGGGCTGTCCGGCAAATGGCACCTGGGGAACAACCTGCATCCGCAGGAGGGCTTCAGCGACTGGATCACGATGCCCCACGGCGGCACGAGCACGTTCTACGACGCCGACGTGATCGAGGACGGCCGCGTCCGCAAGGAGCCGCAGTACCTCACCGATCTGTGGACCGAGCGCGGCGTGCGGTTCATCGAGCAGAACAAGGACCGCCCGTTCTTCCTGTTCCTGGCGTACAACGGCCCGTACAGCCTGGGACGGCTCCTGCTGCGGCCGGCCCGCAATCGCCACGTCGAGACCTACGCCGACGAGCTGCTGCCGTCGTTCCCGCGCGAACAGATGCACCCCTGGCAGTTCAACAACAAGGAGTATCTGAACAACATCGTCTCGATCCGCCGCGTTGCCGCCGAGGTGAGCGGCGTGGACGACGGCGTGGGCCGGATTCTCGAGGCGCTCAAGCAACACGGCCTCGACGAGCAGACGCTGGTGATTTTCACCGCGGATCAGGGGTGGGTCGGCGGACAGCACGGCTTGTGGGGCATGGGCGACCACACCCGCCCGCTGTCGGCTTTCGACGGCATGTTGCACATCCCGCTGATCTTCCGGCACACGGGGTCGATACCGGCCGGGCAGGTCTCGGACCTGATGACGAGCAACTACGACTTTCTGCCGACCGTGCTGAGCTACCTCGGTCTGGCCGACAAGCTTTCGGCCCAGCCGCAATCTCCCGGCCGCGACTATTCCCCCACGCTGAAAGGCCGCCGCCAGGAATGGGACAACACGGTCTACTACGACTTCGAGACCGTCCGCGCGATCCGCACCGCCGACTGGAAATACGTCGAGCGCTTCCCGGACGGACCGCACGAACTGTACGACCTGAAGGCCGACAGCGGCGAGCAGTTCAATCTCTACGGCCAGCCGCTGCAGGTCGAAACCCAAGGCGCGCTGCGGGACCGTCTCCACGAGTTCTTCGACCGCCACGCCGATCCGCAGTACGACTTGTGGCGCGGCGGCCGCTCCAAGACGCACCTGTTGAGCGCGGGAGGCGCGATGCGACTTCCCTCGGCAATGAACTACGGCTGCGGTGCAACCGCGGCCGGCGGTGCCCCACCGGCTTTCAAACGCTGGAGAAGTTCCCCAGGCGTCCACACTGAGACCGGCGAATGAGCGAAATCACCCGCATTACGTGTCACAATGCCATCGACCGTAGCGGCCTCTGCCGCCGCGATCTGAATGTTGTCCTCCAGGTCATTGCCCGGCAAAGCGTCCGCGCGTTCGAGCGTCGGCCGATCGACTGGCAGAATCTCGAACGCGCGAAGGTATGTTCTGATTCCAATGCGGGCCTGGTCCGTGCCGACGATGCGGCGTCCCACATAAAAGGCGGTCGCCAGAGACAAGGCGGTCGCGGCGCACGTCACCTGGCCGTTGCTGGCCGCCTGGAGGACAGCGTCGGCGTCCGCATGCCAGGGCGGCCGCTGAAGCATGGAGTCGAGGATGACGTTCGTGTCGAGCATCACTCGCATCAGCCATACTTTCTGCCACGCTCTTCGGCGACAAGGCGCTCGACGTCGTCATCATCGGGCGGGTGCGGGGATTTCCAGATCCCGATGAGCCGCTTCAGCGCCTCCGGGCGCTCGTCCGGCGGCGGCGCGGGTTCGCTTCGCTGCTCCAGCGAGCGCAGAATCCGAGTCGCCAACGCCATCCGCTCGCTCGGCGGCCACTGGCTGACATCCTGCCACACAGCAGCAAGATCATTCGTCGCATCGATGTTCACGTCATCTCTCCTCCGCAAGAGGATCTGCGCCCACGCCATTTTACCACCGGACGGCAAGGCGGCGAAGTCGCGCCTCGGTGCGTTCGGCGGGGTGGCCCGGGGCAAAGGCCGCTTCGGCCGTGCCCCCGGGTGTCGGTCCGTGGGAGCACCAGGGCACGCAAAGCCTTTGCCCCGGCCACCCCTCCGTTCAAAGACAACCACGGATGACACGGATCGCACGGATGGCAAAGGCAGATTCAGAGAGCAAATCCGTGAAATCTGTGTGATCCGTGGTCAAGACTGCGGGAGATGGCCGGGCCTCGTCAGGGGGCGGGGGCGGCGACCGAGGCTGGTTTGCGGGACGTGAATTTGGCCTGGAGCGTGTCGAGGTACTCGGCGGCGGGTTGGCCGTTGATGGTTTGGAGCGTCGGCATGCCGCGGAGGACGGGGCCGTTGCGGAAGGCGATGTCCTCGCTGCACGAGAGCTCTTCCAGCGGCAGGCTGTTCACGGCCGAGATGTCCAGCCAGTGAGGCCCGCCGGTGAGCGTGAGCTTCTTCAGCTTTGCGAAGGCGCGCAGCGGGGTGACGTCGTGCGTATGCCCGCCAAGTGCCACCATAGCGACCGCGACGGCGTCGCCCTCGATGACGCGCCCCAGCGTGGGTACGTCATCGGGATTGAGTTCCGTGAGCCTGGCTGCCACGGCTGTGGCCTGATCCGGAGCGGAGAGATGGGCGGTTTTCCGGGCGAATTCTTCGACCGCCTCCCGGCGGGCTGCGAACCGTTTCCACGCCTCTTCGGCGGGCATCAGCTCAGCATTCCAATGATTGCGGAGAAGGGCCAACTTCTTCAACGGCAGTCCGCGCAGTACGCGTGCGGCCGCGGCATCGAACAGCAACGACTGCAGCCAGACTTCTTCCAGCGGCAGTCCCTCAAGTGGCGAGAAGTCGACGACCGGTGTCGGCAGGCAGTTCAGCCACTTCAGCGGCATACCTGCCAAGGGTGACAGATCGGCAACTCGGAGGCCGCTGACATCCAATCTCGTCAGCGGCATACCTGCCAATGGCGAAAGGTCGGCAACTCGCGTGTTGCCGATGTTCAAACTCGTCAGCGGCATGCGTGTCAGTGAAGAGAGATCGGCAACTCGCGTGCCGCCGAGAGACAAGTCCGTCAGCGGCATGCCTTTCAGTGGCGACAGATCGGCAACCTGCGTACCCCCGCAATTCAGGAATGTCAGCGGCATACCTGCCAACGGCGAGAGGTCGGCGACTCGCGTGAGGCCGATATCCAAGTGCGTCAGCGGCATGCCTGTCAGTGGCGACAGATCGGCAACTCGCGTGTCGACAATACCCAAGTACGTCAGCGGCATACCGGCCAGCGGGGCGAGGTTGGACACGTCCGTGTAATGGCAATGCAGATCCTTCAGCGGCATGCCTGCCAACGGCG
>JAHWKJ010000492.1 GCA_019347905.1 Planctomycetota bacterium | reverse complement strand
GCCGGCACGCGCACGTCGAGGGTGTCGGCGTTGTGGCGGATGGCGATCATCTCCGCTGGCGTAGTGATGAACATCATCACCGGCATGCTGTTCTTCGCAATTGCGTTCAGCATCGGTGTCGAACAACCGCCGTCCGAGATCGGCGGCGTGCACACCGCCTATCCGGCGTGGAAAGCGGGAATCGAATACGGCGACCGCCCCACGCGCATCAACGATCGCGAAATTGTCACGTTCGGCGACATTATGCGGGCCGTCGCGCTGTCGTCGGGGCCGATCGAAGTGGAAGGCATCCGCCGCGACGGCAAAACGCCCTTCCAAGTGACGATCGATCCCGATGAAACCGGGACAAAGCGTCTGATCGGCGCCGGACCGCAGTATGACAGTCTGACTGTCCTGAAGCCCTATGAGGACGGCTCCCCGGTCGTCTGGCCGGAAACGCCTGCCGCCCGGGCCGACGGAGAATTCCGTCCCGGCGATGAGATCATCCGCGTGGACGACACGGAGTTCGCGGACGTGGCGCTGCTGGAGGAGTACCTCGCCCGCTACGACATCCGCAATCGGCCGGTGAAGTTCACCGTGCGTCGGGCGGGTAACGGACGCACGGCAGGATCCATCGAGACGATCACGGTTGCGCCCCGTCGGTTCCGCACGCTAGGCCTGCGGATGCAGATGGGCCAGATCGCCGCCGTCCAATACCACTCGCCCGCTGCGCAAGTTGGCCTCAAGCCCGGCGACAAGCTCACGCACGTCGATGACCAGGTGGTGGGGGCGGAAATCGACCCCATCGAACTGCCAGACTACCTCGCCCGCCGTCACGGCCAAGAGGTCGAGCTGACGGTGCTGCGCGAAAACGAGACGCAGCCGACGCCGCTCACGCTCGTGCCTCGCGATAAGAAGGGCTGGGTCGATCCGCCCAGCGACCGCGACATGCCGCTTTCCGCGGCCAGCATCGGCATCGCGTACCACGTGGTCCCAGCCGTGCAGCACGTCGAGCCGGGTTCGCCCGCGGACCGTGCCGGCATCCAGCCGGGCGAGCGCGTGAAGAAGATGGTGTTCATGCGGGGCGAACGCGATCCCTACGACATGTTTTCCAACCCCCTGATCGAGCAGGATGTGATCGAGATTCCCTTCGGCAAGACCGACGAAGGAAAAGTTCAGGAGAACTGGCCCAACGCGTTCTACCTCTTGCAGCATGCACCAGCCCGAACGGTGAAGCTCACCGTCGCTGACGAAAAAGGCCAGACTCGCGAACTCGAATTGAAGTCAGCCCAGGTGACCGACCGCGACTGGTTCCATCCCGGCATGCGCGGGGTGCGAACCGAGCCGCTTGCCGAATTGCAGAAAGCCGATAACGTGCTCGCGGCGATCGGCTTGGGAATCAGCCACACGAAAAACTGGGCGGTCGACATTTATCTCACGCTGCGGAACCTGGTGACCGGCCGCATCTCGCCCAAGGAGCTGCACGGCCCGGTCGGTATTGCCCGCGTCGCGTACAGAATCGCCGAGCAGGGCATCCCGGAGCTGCTGTTGTTCCTGGGGATGCTGAGCGTGAACCTGGCCGTGCTGAACTTCCTGCCGATCCCGGTGCTCGACGGCGGCCACATGGTGTTCCTCATCTGGGAGGGCGTCACCCGCCGGAAACCCAGTGAGAAGGTGCTCGTCGCGGCGACGTATGCGGGCTTCATTTTCGTGCTGGCGCTGATGGTGGCGGTCCTGTATCTGGATATCTTCGTGCACCGGCACATTGGGAACTGAAGCCGCGCGTTTAGCCGCGGCCCAACGGGCCGCGGCTAAACGTCGTATCGTCTGGAGCGCCGCGTTGATTGACCTGCGCGAGAATCCGCTGGTTCCCGTGCGGCGCTTCGTGCGCGCGTGCAAGCGGGCGCGCTGGCGAAAGAAGGTCGCCGACTCCACCGGTATGGAACTCACCGGCGGGATGCTGCTCACCGCGTCGCTGGCTCTCAAGCGCGTGCTGGTCCGGCGGCTCGACGATGCCGAACGCAACGTCGGCATTCTATTGCCGCCCTCCGTCGGCGGAGTGCTGGCCAACACGGCGGTGGCGCTCGCCGGGCGCGTCAGCGTCAATCTCAACTACACGCTGTCGCAGGACAATCTCAACTCGTGCATTCGGCAGGCGGGCCTCCGGCGCGTGCTGACCAGCCGCCGCGTGATGGAACGCCTGTCGTTTCAGCTCGACGTCGAGCTCGTGTACCTCGAAGACCTGAAGCAACAGGTCTCGCGGCGCGACAAGGCCGCATCGCTTCTGGAAGCCTTCGTCCTGCCGACCGGAATTGTCGAGCGTCGCCACAATCTCACGCAAAACCGCAGGGACGATCCCTTCACGATCATCTTCACCTCGGGTTCGACCGGCGAGCCAAAGGGCGTGGTGCTCACCGCCCGCAATATCGGCTCGGACATCGACGGCGTCGATCAGAGCGTGCACATCCGCCGCGAAGACGTGCTCCTGGGCGTTTTGCCGTTCTTTCATTCGTTCGGCTTCACGGCCACGCTGTGGCTGCCGCTGGTGCTGGGGCCGCGGGCGGCGTACCACTTCAATCCGCTGGACGCCCGCGAGGTGGGCCGCCTGTGCGAACGGCAGGGCGCGACGATTGTGATGGCCGCTCCCACCTTCCTGCGGGGTTACCTGAAGCGCTGCACGCGCGAGCAGATGCACGCGCTCAACCTCGTCGTCGCCGGGGCCGAAAAGCTGCCGCTGGAACTCGCCCGGCAATTCCGCGAGCAGTTCGGCGTCGAGCCGAGCGAAGGCTACGGCACGACGGAACTCTCCCCCGTCGTGGCCGTCAACGTGCCCGACGACCGCTTCGACGGGCCGCCAGGCGGCGGCACAAAGCTCGGGACGGTCGGCCGACCGCTGCCCGGCATCGAGGTGAAGACGGTCGATCCGGAGAGTGGCGCGGACCAACCGGTCGGCGAGGAGGGACTGCTGCACGTCCGCGGGCCGAACGTCATGCACGGCTACCTCGACAAGCCGGACGAGACCGCCGCCGTAGTCAGGCAGGGCTGGTACAACACCGGCGACATGGCCCGCATCGACGCCGACGGCTTCATCGAGATCACCGGCCGCCGCAGCCGCTTCTCGAAGATCGGCGGCGAGATGGTGCCGCACCTCAAGGTCGAGGAAGCGCTCGCCCGGATCGTCGAAGATCCTTCCGACGACGAGCCGCAGATCCAGGTGGCGGTGACGAGCGCTCCCCATCCTGCGAAGGGGGAGCGGCTGGTGGTGCTGCACCGTCCGCTGCCGCTGCCAGTCAGCGAAATCCGCCGCCGGCTGACCGCAGACGAGGGCCTGCCGAACCTGTGGGTGCCCGCGCAGGATGCCTTCGTCGAGGTCGAGGAGATTCCGCTGCTGGGTACCGGTAAGCTCGACCTGAAGGCCGTGAACGAGCTTGCAGCGCGGCATTTCGCCGCCGTGAACGAGCCGTCGAAAGTGGCCGACGCGATTTGACAGTTGAAGTCGGACTGCCGATCGCTGAGAATCGTAGCCGGTGCGCTGTCGCCACTTGGCCGACGCGCGTTCCGCTCTCTCTCGTGCCCCGGGCCTCCCGCGCCATGTCGGCCGACTATCCCACCGAATGGTCGTTCGCCGGCGTGCTCGTGCGGTTGTATGCCGCACTGTGCGAGACAGAATCGCCTCGTCCCGATGTGTTCGGCTTTCTCGCCGGGTATTCGCAGGCGACGGCGCGTCAAAAGGCCGACGTCCTGCTCTTCGACCAGTTCCGCTGCTGGCGCGACGGCGAAAAACGTCCGGCCGAAAGTTACTTCGAGCAATTCCCCGACTTCGCCGCCGAAGACCTCCTGCGGCTGGAACTGATACTCGAAGAATTCGCCTACCGGCAGGACGCGGGCGAAGACCCGCAGCCGCAGGACTTCGCCGCCCGCTTTCCCGATCTGGCGGACGAACTCCGGCAGCTCCTGCCGGACCGCGGCGGCCGGCCGCGCTATGCAGAACAGGCCGAGGTGCTGCAGCACGTCGCGGATCGCGAGGCGCTGTCGAAGACCGGGCCACTGGGCGCCTCGACGATCCTGTACCGCGACGACACATGTTTCAACGAGACGGTGGACGCGTTCTCCGCCCCCGTGCCCCAGAGTTCGCTGACCGGCTGCGCGCCGTTCTCTTCGCTGCCGCGGCACGTCGTGCAGCTCCTCGAATCGCACATGCGCGAGCAGCGGTTCCGCGCCGGCAGCTACCTGATGGAGCAGGGCGAGCCGGGCGATTCACTGATGGTGCTGCTCGAAGGCGAGATCGAAGTCAGCACCGACGACGTTGAAGGCGGGCGGACGCTCATCACGCAAAGTAAACGCGTGCAGGTGCTGGGGGAAATGTCGCTGCTCACCGACGAGCCGCGGAGCGCAAATGTGCGGGCCTTGGGCCCCTGCAGGGCGCTCTCGCTGCCGGCCGCCCGGTTCCACGAGCTGGCCGCCCGCTATCCGGCCATCAGCGTGGTCCTGACGCTGCTCATCGCGAAGCGGCTCGGACGCCCCGACCGCACCGACGTGCTGCGCGGCAAGACGCTCGACGGCTACCGCATCCTGGAGCGGCTGGGCCGCGGAGGAATGGCGGTGGTGTACGCGGCCGAAGAACTGGCGACCGGCCGCCGCGTCGCGCTGAAGATGATGAGCCACCGCCTGGTCTACGACGATGCGGCCCTGGAGCAGTTTCAGCGCGAGGCCGACATCATCGAATCATTCGAACATCCGAACATCGTGCGGATGTACGGCCGCTTCGCCGCCTT